>CAZGYO010000139.1:0-6887 GCA_964530455.1 uncultured Victivallales bacterium | reverse complement strand
ACAACGCGCTGCAGCTGATTCCTCACGAGTCTTTCGAGCAGCTCGTAGAAAAGGTGAGAAAGACACCCTTTGCGGATGCGGAAGCCGCTCTCGCGCTGGCCCGACTAGGCTCCATGGGGCAGGAATGCTCGTGCGACAGCCAGGGACGGATAGCCCTTCCCCAGGTGCTTCTGGATTACGCGGGAATAAGCGAGCAGGGCATTCTTGTGGGGGCTTTGACAAGCGCGCAGATATGGGCTCCGAAAAACTGGGACAAAGCCAGGAGCAGCACGGAAAACGTGCTCGACGAAATACAGAAGATAAGCGAGAAACCGGACAACCTGATCGACATGCTGAATTCGAGAGCATGACGGAGGGAGAAAAATAAACGAAGATATTGAATACCCGTTTTGAAAAAAGAGAACCGGAGCATGTCCCGGTAATGTCGGGTGAGGTCCTGGACATGCTTATTCCGGAGTCGGGTCCGGTAAAAGTGGTGGACTGCACCCTGGGCGGCGCGGGTCACAGCTCATTGATACTTGAAAAAAATACGGAGGCGGTTCTGCTGGGCCTGGACCGGGACGATGAAACAGTAAAACAAGCCGAAAGGATTTTAAGTTTCGCCCGTAACCGTGTTCATGTCCGCAGTGAGCCTTTCAGCCGAATTGAGAACTGCGCGGCCGACATCGGGTGGCAGTCGGTGGACGCAGTACTCATGGATATAGGAATCTCTTCCATACAGCTGGAAAACGCTTCAAGGGGATTTTCCTTCAGGCTGGACGGTCCGCTGGACATGCGCATGGACAAAAGGTCCGGCAGAACTGCCAGCCGTATCCTGAACAAGGCTTCCGAGCAGGAACTTGAAAGAATCTTCAGGGATTTCGGCGAGATCCGTGAATCCCGAAAGCTGGCAAGGATTATCCTTGAAGAAAGAAAGAACAGGCCGCTGGAAACAACAGGGCAACTTGTCGAAATATGCGAGAAGTCTTTGAGGCCGACGCGGTCGGGCCGGCTTCCGGTTCCGACACTCTGTTTTCAGGCTTTGAGAATAGCCGTGAACGATGAACTCGAGGAACTCTATAAAGGACTCGGAAGCGCGATTGGGCTTCTCTCGAAAGGAGGAAGGATAGGCGTAATAAGCTTCCACTCTCTGGAAGACAGGATAGTAAAAAACATTTTCCGCAAGGAAGCCACGGACTGTATTTGCGAACCGAAACTTCCCGTCTGTACCTGCGGACACAGGGCAAGCTTGAAAATTATAACCAAAAAACCTCTCCGCGCGGGGGCGGAGGAAATCGAAAAGAATAAACGGGCGGCTCCGGCCAGGTTTAGAGTGGCTGAAAAAATATAAAGGTTAAAATCCATGAATGTCAGAATCAAAAACTATCACAGCGTCAAAAGAAAAAAAACTACCGGCAGGTATCCGGATAAAAAATTCAGCGGGAAAAAACTGCTGACAGGAATTTTTATACTCATACCCGTAGCCTTAATTTTTTCCGTGGCGCTGTTCAGAGTCTCGTTCACGGGCAGAAGGGACAAGCTGAATGAACGTTCGGCCACCCTTGAACGGGAAATCGGCATGCTGGGAAGAGAGATCGCCAACCTCAGAATGAAAGTGGAGGAACACCGCAGTGGCAGATTTCTTTCGCGGCAGATCAACAGGTTCGGACTTAAACTGACTCTCGCGCTACCGCAGCAGAGAACACATATTCACTTCAACAACCCGGCCGAAACAACGGCAAAAAATCGTCGGAAAAGCAACAACAGCTATCAGCTCGCCGCCGGCCCTTGAAAATTGAACAACGATGGGCCGTAAAAACATCATTTTCAGAATCATTTTCGCGGCAGCGTCCATAACACTGGGCTTCCTGCTTCTCGCCGCAAGAGTATACCATGTACAGCTGAACCGGCACGAAGAGCTTTTCGAAAAAGCCCGCGGCAAATATGTTTCCGAAAAGAAACAAGCCGGAGAAAGGGGGCAGATCTACGATATAAACGGCAACCTGCTCGTGGGCAATATGCCATGCTCGGATATAATCGCGGATCCCAAACTCACAGGCGATGAAAACGTCTGCAGAGAAATGGCGGCTGATTTTTCGCGCATACTCGGAATCAAAGCCGCGGAAGTCTATAAGAGACTGAACACGAAAACTCGGGGGGATACCGCAATAAGATATGCGCCTGTAATGCGCGGAGTCGACCTGTTCAAAGTAAAAAAACTCGAACAGCTCATCCATGAAAAAAAGTACAGGGGAATAATATTCGAAAATAAAATCAGACGCTACTACCCCAAGAACGAACTCTGCGCAAATATACTTGGTTTTACAAATATGGACGAGGACCGGATGATTCCGGTAATCGGCATAGAAAAGGCTTTCGACAAACAGTTCACGCCCACACGCAGCAGCTTCGTATATGAACGGGACAGAAGGGGGATACCTTTAGCATACGGGAAAAGACACCGGAAGGAAGTGCGCAACGGCCTTGACCTGTACCTGACAATACACGAACCCATACAGACCGTCCTGGAAGAGGAACTCGACACCCTCGTCCGGGAATTCAACCCGGAATCCGCCTATGCGGTGATGATCGAACCATTCACCGGAAACGTCTATGCGATGGCCCAGCGCCCCACCTTCAACCCGAACGACCGTAGCACGATGAAGGCCCGGGCGTGGCGCGACAGGCTTATAAGCGACGCTTACGAACCCGGCTCGGTAATGAAACCGATCATCATTGCCGGAGGCCTGGACTGCCGGGCTATCACGCCCGGCGACGTCTTTTTCTGCGAAAACGGATACTGGCCCGAAAAGAAACTGCGTGACGCACATCCGGAAGGCAGCATCCCTGTCTGGAAAATAATTCAGGTTTCCAGCAATATCGGCGCCGCAAAAATCGCGATGCATATGGGGGAAAGCAGGGTGTATCAGACTCTGAAAAGGTTCGGATTAGGACGTAAAACCGGAATCTCCATACAGCCGGAAGCCACAGGCATCCTCAGGAAATTTGAAAACTGGGACTCGCTGTCGGTTACCCGCTTTCCCATCGGACAGGGAATAAGCGTGTCTCTTTTACAGCTCGCGAGGGCATACTGCGCAATTGCGAACGGCGGAAAACTGGTCCGCATAAGACTCATAGACGGGTTCAGAAACCGTGACACCGGAGAATATGTGAAAGAAAAAACGGAACCCGCTCAAAGAGTCATTCTCAGAAAAAGCACCCACAGAAATATTGTTAAGATGCTCGAACTCGTGCCAACCGAGGAAGGAACCGCCGGAAGAGCCGCCATCCCCGGATACACTGTGGCCGGCAAGACCGGCACCGCGCAGAAATGGGTCGGCAACGAATACTCCAATACAAAATATACCGCCACATTCATAGGCTTTGTTCCCGCGGACAAACCGGCGTTTGTGCTGCTCATCATGGCCGACGAACCCGAAGGAAGCCATTACGGAGGAGTCGTAGCCGCACCCACTTTCCGTCGCATCGCGAAAAAAACACTTAAAATCCTGAACGTCCTCCCGGATAACCCGGATTCCGCGGAGATTCTAAAATGAATTTCCAAAAGGCTAGCAGCCCTCTGCCCGGAATTGATTCGTATAAAGAGGCTATCCGCGACATTGTACTCGAGACCGAAGGCGAAGACAACTCCAAAGAAGGTCTTGATGTTTACTGCGATTCGCGCAAAATCGACGGGCCCGCGGTGTTTGTGGCCGTCCGCGGGGAAAAAACCGACGGACACTCTTTCGTCCGGGATGCAGTCAAAAGAGGCGCCGCGGCCATAGTGCACGAAGACTCATCTGTATCCGTACCGAAGCATTTATGCCGCATAAAGGTCTCTGACAGCTATCTTGCATACGCCCTGCTTTCAGAACACCTGTACTCATATCCAGCTAATGCTTTGAAGCTGGCCGGGATAACAGGCACAAACGGAAAAACCACCTGCACGTATCTCCTGCGTAAAATACTCGATTCCGCGGGATTCAGGACCGGAATGATCAATACGGTCTGTTCAAGCTGGCCGGGCAATGAATCAACGTCCACAAGAACAACGCCGGACGCCAAAGAACTTCAGGCAAGACTTGCGGAATTCAGACAGGCGGCCTGCTCACATGCGGTGCTCGAGATATCGAGCCACGGACTGCGGCAGCACAGAACCGGATCAATGCTTTTCGATGTGGCCCTCTTCACTAACCTGAGCAGCGAGCACCTGGACTATCACGGCGATATGAAGAACTATTTCATGGCAAAAAAAAGACTCTTTGACGAAGCTATGAAAGCCAAAGCTGCGGCATGTATAAACACGGACGACCCGTACGGGCTGCAGCTCGCCGAAAAATGCGCCTGCGCCAGGCTTATATCCTACGGACGCAACGAAAAAGCAAACTGTCGTATTACCGAATTCGACTTTTCCTCCGCCGGGACAAGGCTTGTTCTGGATATTGAAGGCAAAATAATCAAGATCAATTCCGCACTGGTCGGGGAATACAACGCGCTCAACCTGGCAGCCGCGGCAGCGGCGGGAACGGCATTCGGGGTCTCTCCGGAAAAACTGGCGGAGGCGCTCTCCGGCCCCGTGCGCATACCCGGACGTCTGGAACCGTTCCGGACAAATAACAACATCTCATTTTTCGTTGACTATCCCCATACAGACGATGCCCTTGCTAAAGTACTCTCCGTACTCAGAACTGTTATGCAAAAAGAACACAGCAATGGACTCCTTCACGTCGTTTTCGGCTGCGGAGGAGACCGCGACAAATCAAAACGCCCCAGAATGGGCGCCGCGGCCGCGAAGTTCGCAAACAAAATAACAATCACAAACGATAACCCGCGCTCCGAAAACCCTCAGAAAATAATCTCCGAAATACTTTCCGGCATCCCGAAAAATCACGACTGCCGTATAATAACCGACAGACGCCGGGCCATACGCGACGCCGCCGCCTCGGCCCGACCGGGAGATGTCATCCTTGTGGCAGGCAAAGGACATGAGCAATATCAGCAAATAGCCGGAAAATCTTTCCCGTTCGACGACAGCAAGGAAATAATCTGCGCGTCAATACTCGCTGATCATCAACTCGTTTCAGATATGTAGAGCTTGTTTTATTTTGTTTTTGTGGCTGATATCACGGATTCACGGTACATATTCAGTTAACCACGTCGGGGTCGGGGCTGAGACACTCGAAGACTGTCCAGTGCTGACCCCGAGCAAAGCGCTTTGCTGAATATGTGCGATTCACGTTCCCGCAAAATCACGTTCTTCTTGACAAAGCGCTCTTGTTTATATACCTTATTTCGCATTTTGGCAGTTTTACTCCTTATTTCGAGGAATTGTCTTCAAAATGAGATACGCAGTGATATCGGATGTTCACGCAAACCGCCAGGCATTGAAGGCGGTATTGACGGACATTTCAAGCAATGACATCGACAAGATTATAAGTCTTGGCGATCTCGTGGGTTACGGCCCGTCTCCCGCCGAAGTCCTGGAAACGGCGTATTCAAATATTCATCATTTTGTCCTCGGAAACCACGATGCCGTCATTGCCGGCAAAATTGTTCCGTCATACTTCAACGAGGATGCCAGAAAAATAATCGAGTGGACCGCTTCAAACCTGGGCAAAGGGGCGGGGACCTTTTTCCGCAAAATCCCTCTCGTCCTCAAAGGGGCGGATTTCCGCGCCACCCACGGCGAATTCAGCGATCCGGGAAGTTTCGAGTATATTTTCGATGAAAAGGACGCCCTGAAATCTTTCGGCGCCTGTTCAGAAGCCCTGCTTTTCACGGGGCACAGCCATATTCCGGGTATTTTTGTCGTCGGTCAAAGCGGAAAAGCCCACTGGCTGGATCCACGGGACTTTCAGATTGAGGAAGGCAAGAGGTACATTGTCAATGCCGGCTCGGTAGGGCAACCGCGCAACGGCGATGTACGGGCTTCCTACTGCATTTACGATTCCGAACTCAGTGATGTGCTTTTCAGGCAGGTCCCCTTCGACATAGACGCGTTCAGGGAGGATCTCGACAGGAACTCCATACCGGAAAAGGCAAGCTATTTTCTCGGGGCGCGGAAAGAAAGGCTTTCCGGACCACTACGCGATATCGTCGGTTTCAGGCCCCTTTCCCCGGGCGACAGGGTCAGTACAAAACAGGACATTCAGGATCTTGAGGAAACTGTATCCCGGCTCAAAAAATCAAAAAATATCATGCTTTTGTGCATTGCGGGACTTCTCGCCGCCTGCATCTGTCTCGGCGTCATTCTGTTTTTCCGCGGATCCGGAACATCGGCAACGGAATATCCGGCTCTTTCGTCGAGTCCTCTGGTCCAAAGCTTTGTGAATTCGCAACTGGTTCAGATGCCTTCTTTCAGGGGCGAGGTGTCCGGGCAACAACGTCTCGAAGAATGGTCCGTCATTCTGCAGGAACCCCGAACTCAGGCCGTCAACGTCGCGGAAGAGGGAAGTGAAACTGATTCGGAAACAGTATTCCGGCTGGATTCGAAAAACGGCAGGATAGAGCTTATTTCAAGACCGGTTAAGGCGCGGAAGGGCATGCGCTTCACGGCCAACGCCCAGTTCAAGCTCAGGAATCCGGACACTGAAATACAGTTCATAGAGATAGCATTGCTCGAATCAATGCCCGACGGCGCCAAAAGAACTATTGTGAATCGCGAACCCAAAAACCTGGATCACGAGAGATGGACCAGGACCTCTATAACCATGCCGACCGACCAGGCATTCCGGGAAAACACGGTGATCCAGTTTGCCGTCCGCGCGAATTTCGCAGGCGGCATTCTTGTCAGAAAATGCGATTTCAGAAGGAAATGATGATGCGATCGGCCGATCTTCTATATGTTTTCTATGAGCCAGTTTCAAAACTCCGCGTGAACCGCGTTGGTAGCGCAGGCGCGGCAGACG
>CAZGYO010000138.1:0-6958 GCA_964530455.1 uncultured Victivallales bacterium | reverse complement strand
GATATGCGACGACCGACTCACACCGTTCGACCAGGCAATGCTGGTTGCGGAATTCATAACGGCCCTGGATCTCAATGATATCGTGCTCGTCGGCCATTCGCTCGGCGGCGCCATCAGTCTGGTGGCGCTTTTCGAGGAGAGCATACGATGCCGTGTTTCCAGACTCGTGCTGATCAGCAGCGCGGGTATGTCCCGCAGGCTTCCCGAGTTCATCGACGACCTCTCCACATCGTCCGTAGACAGCCCGCTGATCAAATATACCAGGGAAGAACTCATGGCCTCCGTGGTTCTCAAGCAGGCGTTTTACGACGATGCCGCGATAGATGACGACTGCCTGAGGGCCTATGCCGGGATACTCCGCCTGGAAAACGCCCGCAAGTGCCTGGTCGCCTCCGCCAAGCAGCTTGCGATCACAGACATAAGGTTTTTCATAAAGAATATCCGTCGCGTGGATGTGCCCGCGCTTGTGATATGGGGGGTGGAGGACAGCATTCTGAAGGTGGACGATGCGACCCAATTCTCCAACATACTCCAGAACGTGGAGACGAGGCTCATACCCGAATGCGGGCATCTTCCGCAGGAGGAGCGCCCTCTGGAGACCGCGCGCATAATGGGCGGGTTCCTGGGCTTCCAGGTCCCCGATCCCGAGGCGAAGCCGGCCGGGGAGGAGGCCGGCGCCAGCGAGCCGAAAGACGCGCGGGGCGGGCATACAGGCAGAATAGCCCGCTCAGTAGACCAGTTCAAGAGTGTCTCCGAACAGTACATGAGGAAACTCAAAATGTCCAGGTTGATTGACCGCTGGAGCCTGGGCGCGATGGTTCTCCTGACCTTCATCAAGTTCCTCCAGCTTCTCAAAAAGATCGGTTTCAAGGCCAGTGAAAACGGCTGGAGAAAGGCCACGGGAATATTCCTCAGGAACGAATGCTCCAAGTTTATACTCGCCTTGTTCCGGCTGAAATTCCCGGGGGGGGCGCCGCCTCGGAACGTGAAGGACGCAAAAGACGCTGTTTCCGATAGGCTTATCGACTTTCTGAGGCGCAATCCCGCCTGCCACTGGACGATGCACTGGGGCTACTTCATGTCGACCAGGAAGAGGGTGTTTTTCACGGACATCATAGAGGCGGAATACGACGCCAATGGGTTTCTGCTGGATCTGATCGCTCATTTCGACACTTCGCGGCCGGCATTCCCACTGCTCGCGGAGGCGGACATACGCAACGCTCTCGACGCGTTGATTTACGAATGCAACCACCAGCGCGGCGCCGAGGACCACAGGCGCGCGTGGCGAATCCACAAGCGCATGCGCAAATGGGCCGGCAGATACCGAAAGCTTTCCTTATCCGGGCGCCAGGAGCTGAGGCGCCTGATCGACCGCGTGCTGAACGCGAGTTTTATACAGTTCGAGCTGCTTCCAGGCGAGGAGTCTATGATGCGGGCCGCACGCCTGGCCACACCTGAAGCACATAAGCGCATACACCCGGGTTTCGGGTTGCTGAACGTCTTCTGCAGAATGACACCCGACTTCCGGGAGTGCGACCTCTGGTTCCAGCACCACCACGTGCCGGTCGACGGCATGCCGATGCAGGAGATGCTTAACCAGCTTAAAGACGAGTGGGGAGAGGTCGCCCCAATGCTCTATCCTGCTCCCGGCAGCAGAGAGGCAGGGCCCGAAATCGTCCATCTGGGCGGCCGCCTGTTCCGGGCCAGGATTTTCGTCTCTTTCGAGAGCATCATGCGAATTCGCGGAAAACTGAACGCGAAATACTTCGCGGAGATGGGGGGCGCCGCCACCATGGCCGGAATGGTCATATGGGCGCTTGCGAAGCACAGCTTTTTCCGCGACAGCAAGTTCTTCTTCCCTGTGGACAGCGCCGTGAACCCGGAGAACCCGCTTGACAGGAGCATCGGCCTGACCATGATACGACCCCGGACATTCTTCGACGAAGAAGATCCCCTCGCCGGATTCCTCAAGTACCAGCGCGAGTTCAATCAGAGGGTGCAGGCGACCAGGCTGGGGCGTAGCGAGAGCTACGAACTTCTGGAACTCTACGCCATGGTTCACCCCATGTTTTACCACATATCCAGAATACTGATGCCCGGGGCTGTCGCCGAGTTCATGGGCACTGCCGGAGTGACGATACTCAAGGACGCGGAGATGTTTATCAGCCCGATGACGGAGCTGCAGGTCAAAGGCTTCATGGCGCTCGGCAATATAATGATGCCGGCGGAGGGCGGCAGCACGGCCGGGGCGGTCAGCATCTGCTGTTCCAGGGATCAGCTCCGGGAGTTTATCGAGGCCGTCGAGGACATGGCCGGGAATTATCCGGAGTACCTCGGGATGAAACAACCGGATTAGAATAAAGCGTTCGTATCTTTCCGGAACTGGAATATGATGCTTTGGCAAGCTAAAATATGCTTCTGAACAACGTATAAGGGTATGGAGATTTGGATAAGAAACCGAAAAAAGCTATTCCGAAATTGGGTTACGACGAATTGCGTACGCGCGAGACGCTGATTATATCCCTTAAGGAAGAGGACGAAAAAGCGTGGAGCGTGTTCTATGACACATATGCCATGCTGATACTGAATTTCGCCAAAAAAAGAGGCTGTTCGCAGGAACTCGCGGAGGATGTCCTGCAGGAAACCGTGATGAGCCTTAATAGATATATAAAGAATTTCAGATACGACCGGAAAAAGGGCAAGTTCAAGTCCCTGCTTTTCAAAATAACCGAATCCAAGGTCATAGATGCGTTCAGACGGGCCGGAAAACAGACTAAACTCAAACATTCCGAGGAATTCGCGGTTGCCGGCGGGTCCTCGGGGAAGCTCTCGGAAAGATCCCTGCAGCTCTGGGACATGGAATGGAAAGAGGAACTTCTGGCAAGGGCGGTGGAATCGGTTAAAGAAAGGGTACAGGAAAAGACCTTCCAGTGTTTCGAGGAGGTATACCTGAAAGGCCGTTCGGTCGGCGAAACCGCAGAAAAGATGGATTTCAGCCCTAATCTCGTTTCTCAGCACAAGCATAAGGTGCTCAAACTGATTATCGAGACGGGAAAAGAAATGCTTGAGGACGACAACCTGGAACTGGAGTGAAAATGTCGGAGAAGAAAGTCAGAGTATCTCGAAGGGAACTGCAGACGGTGATGATGCCGGTCTCAAGCGAGACGGAGATCAGGCTCGAAAAGATAAAGCGGCGTATTTCCAGGATAAAGCGTTTTATCTCGCGGATCCCGCCGCCTGACGGGGAAGGCTGCTTCATAGCGCATATCAACAGTCCCGGCGGCAACTTCTGGCACAGGATAGAGGATTCGATGATGGAGATCGGCCGTTCCGATGATGCCGCTATGGTAGTCAGGGACGGCAAGGTTTCCAGAGTACACTGTGTTCTTGAATGCGGCGAGACGGGATGCAGACTGCTGGACAACGGTTCGCGTAACGGGACTTACGTTAACGGTGAAAAGCATTTATCGAGGGAACTTTGCGACGGCGACCTGATAAGGATCGGCGACACCGAACTGCTTTTTATAAGGAACGACTTGCTGCCGGAAGCGGAAGAAGATATATTCTAGCAGGCTGTCGGGCTTTGTCCGACTGAACGCCTGCTAGTATTTGAAATTGGCTCTGAGGATTTTAAAATTTTCACCCAGAAGGCGAAGCCATTGTAGCGCATCGGGCTTGCTGTTAAGCACTTGCAGCAGTTATTGCAGCATCATGCTGAACAGCTTAGCATCCGCGCCGCGCCGGCTTCGTAAAACAGCCGGATTAACGGGCTGATGATTTTTACGGAGGTTTCTGATGATTTTGTTTTGCCAATGCGGGTGGGGCTCTCTTCTGCCGGAAGCGGATAGTAGCAGGCTGCTTTGCGGGCTGAAAGGTTCCGGACTTGAATACGAGGCGGTCAATGACTTGTGTTTACTCGCCGAACAACGCGATCCCCGCCTCGAAGAATGGACGAAAAAAGGTGACCTTACGATTGTCGCGTGCTATCCGCGCGCCGTGCGTTCTATTTTCGAATGGTCGGGCATACAGTTCCCGGACAAGGTTCGTTTTCTGAATCACAGGGAGATGAATATAGATGAGATTGCCGAAGCCCTCGGGATTCGGTCTCTGCCCGAATCCGTCTCCGGAGAAGGGAGCGCCGGCCCGAGGGAAGGTGAATGGCCATCGTGGTTTCCCGTGATCGACAGAGAACGCTGCGTCAACTGCGGACAGTGCATGAGTTTCTGCCTTTTCGGAGTTTATTCGCGTGACGATTCGGGCAAGATCGAAGTTACCTCGCCAAGAAGCTGCAAGGAGAATTGTCCCGCATGCTCGAGAATATGCCCGCATGTGGCCATAATATTCCCCAAGTACACCGAGTCGCCTATGAACGGCGCCGGAATAGAGGACGAGAAACTCGAGAAGCAGCGCGTCAAGCTGGATATGGACGAGATACTCGGCGGAGACATTTACAAGGCTCTCGCCGAAAGAAGGAAAATGCGCAGGAAACTGCTCAAAGACAGTTGAACCTGAAAAGCAATCCGAAATGGCAGGCGGCCACGGAGAGTTTTGAAATTGGTTCCCAGGATCATCAATAATGCTTTTCAGACTTACAAAAAGATTTATTACAGAACCCGACAAGAGGCTCCTGTTGAAGTTCGCATGTTCTTTCGGATGGAAGGGCATGCTTGCCGTAAACAGGTTCAAGCGCCGCAACAGGAAAGGCGAACGTTTTTTTCCCGCCTTCATGATGCTCAGCATAACCAACAAGTGCAACCTTAAATGCCAGGGCTGTTGGGTGACGCAGTCGAGTCCCGCTAAAGAACTGAGCCTGGGTGAAATGCGCGATATAGTGAACGCGTGCCGGGAACACGGTTCCTTTTTCTTCGGTATCCTGGGCGGCGAACCCCTGATGCATTCGAAATTAATGGACCTTATCTCTTCTTTCCCCGACTGTTATTTCCAGGTCTTTACAAACGGTACGATGCTTGACAGGGACGTGGCTCGCGAATTCCGCAGGCTCGGAAACGTAACACCGCTGATAAGCATCGAAGGCCTTGAAGAAGTCAGCGACAGCCGCCGTGGCGGCTGCGGTGTCTATATCGACTCGCTGCAGGCCCTGGAAAACTGCCGTGCCGAAAGACTGATCACGGGGGTGGCCACCAGCGTATGCAGATCCAATATTGATGAGCTGATAAATGAGAAATTCGTGGACGAGATGATTTCACGGGGCGTCCTCTATCTCTGGTACTATATATACCGTCCCGTGGGACCGCGACACAGCCCGGAACTAGTCCTGACCGAAGACGAAGTTCTGCGTCTCAGAAAATTTCTTGTGGATGCAAGGTGCAGGAAACCCGTGCTCATGGTGGACACCTACTGGGACGCCGAAGGCCGGGCCCTCTGCCCGGGCGCGGTCGGGATGAGCCATCATATCAATCCCTATGGCGACATAGAGTTCTGTCCACCCATACAGTTCGCCAAAGACAGCATCAGGGATACGAACCGCTCCCTCAAGGATATCCTCGCGGAATCCGATTTTCTTGAGGAGTTCAGGGAACTTGCCTCGTCATCGGGCAGGGGATGTATTATTCTCGATAACCCCGGGAAACTCGGCGAATTCCTCAACCGACACGACGCAAAAGACGCCAGCGGACGCGGAGCGGCATACAGTGAACTCGCGGCGATGTCCCCGTGCGTGAGCCATGATATGCCCGGAAAAGAAATCCCCGAAAAACATTTCCTGTACCGTTTCGCCAAAAAACACTGGTTCTTCGGTTTCGGCGCCTACGGATAGAGAAAATCTTTACCCCCTCCCGGATTTCCGCCCGCATGGCAGGCGGCCACGGAGACTTTTGAAATTGCCTCTTATACTGTTCTCATCCATCTTTGCGATCTTTGCGCCTTTGCGAGAGTCATTTCTTCTGTTCCTTTAAATTACATTTTGTAATTTTGAAAAATTAATATAACCTGTTAATAAACAGGCCATTAACCCTAAAATATCGATTTTTCATGAAATAACGGGGTTAAGGCTTGAACACCCATGTTTGGCGCTTAAGTTAGACTTCGGTATACCCTCAGATCAAGAAATGAAGGACTTCTAATTTCTTTTAATGAGCGTATATTTCGAAAGCGTTAGTTTTGAAACTGGCTCAAGCGAAAGGGAGTGGCAAAATGATTTCCGGATTCCAAATTCCAGATTTACTCAAAAGGCTTATATTTATCGCACTGCTATCTGTCCTGGTGCCGTATTTTACCGGGTGTGCGGCTATTGTCAATGGATCTTCACAGCAAGTCCGGATCCATACCAGACCCGAGGGTAAAACTTTCTATTATGATCGTGTCAAATACAATGATCGCGACCACATTACAGTCCACAAGGAATACATGGTCTCAAAAGTAAACGTCGGAACTGAACAAAGACCCCTGGACGTGCAATTGCAGTATAATCCGGACGCCTGGTTAATTGGTGATTGTGCTTTCCTTCTTATCGGCCTGATTCCAGGAGTCGTCGCACTTGGCATAGATTTCGGTACGGGCACCTGGCGAGACTATGAAGAAATCCAGCACATAACGGTTCCAAATTAGTTTCTAAACTGTGGTCGGGTTGTGTTAAGTTGTTGATAGTTAAGATGTTGATTTTTATAAATGGGCTTTTTTTATCCTTAGGAACGATTTTTGATGCAGAATATTTGATTTAAGCAAAATTGGACTTATATTCCTTCCACAATTCATATTCGGCTTTGCCGAATCTGAATATGCACGGCAAAGCCGTGCTCAGCACCGCACCGGCTTCGTTAAACAAGCGGGTTAAGGGCTGGGGCACTTGATTCCCCCATTGCAAAAGCGCTGTAAGCGCGAAATACAATTTGCGGACTTCGCGGATTCGGCCATTTATTATTACGGGAGCCAATTTTATTGCTCTTTTTGTGGCTGATGTCACGGATTCAGGTCTGGAATTTCCAGTTCAGTTTCAGTT
>CAZGYO010000137.1:0-7018 GCA_964530455.1 uncultured Victivallales bacterium | reverse complement strand
TGCCGGTGATAATAATGTCCGGGTACAACAATGACCCGACGTCAAAGACTCTTCTCGACAGCGGCGCAAAAACATTCCTTCCCAAACCGTTCCAGTCGGAAACACTGGCGATGAACATCCGCAGATATATTCGGAAAAAGAAGAATTCCTGAACTAACGGGACGGGACTAGCGCGTGTAGAGGCGGGTCCCGAACTGGAGGTTCACCATGCAGTCAGCCCCCGCCTTGATCTTGACCCCGCGAATCCTGCTCGCTGAATAGCCTTTGGCCACTATCTGAACGGAATATGTCCCGGGAGTGACAAATGAGGTCTCGTATATGTGCATGTTGCCGTCGAAGGAAAAAGTATAGGCGGGTTTTTCAGGATCGAAACGGTAAAGTTCCATTGTAAATTGCGGAGGTGGTTTCCTGGTCATTCCGACAAGCCTGCCATGCCTGGCCCAGGCTTCGCCTTTCCTTTTGAGATATACGGGATCGGAATGAGATTCCAGTTCCCTGTATTTATTTTTGAAGAGGTCCACCGCGCCCAGGGGAGAAAGGCAGAACAAGCCCAAAAAAACTAAAAGAGTCAACGCCGCGCAATGTCTCATCTCAATTTCTCCATGTTGCTAGCCCGTATATTTCATGAAACAACCGGACTGAAATAAAATAACCGGAAACGTGCGACCTTGCAATTCCCGACACGGCAAAAAGTCTTTTTTTTGCCGGATATATAGGATTCGGGGCTTGATATGCGCGGAAGATGTAATAAAATAACATAATTCGCAAACAATAATGTAAAAGCCATACAATTTTTTTTATAGAGATGCAAATACTTCCTGGACTGGAAAAAGCAAAAGACAAGCTCAGCCCCGCAGAGAGGTCGGTGTGTGAATGCATACTTGGGGCCCCGGAAGCTGCTGTGCGGAAATCTGTCCACGAACTTGCCGACGCGGCGGGGGTAAGTGTCGCATCGGTGAGCCGCCTGGCCAAAAGGCTGGGCTGTCCTGATTTCAAAACGTTCAAAATAGAACTCGCGAGGGGAACGGCTCTGCCGGCAACGGCAGTCCATGAAAATATAGCTGCCGGCGACAGCGATGCGGATATAGTCAGGAAGATTTTCGGGGGTAGCATAGAGGGCATAGAAGAGACGCTGAAACTGAATGATCCGGAAACCCTGAGCGAAGCCGCCCGCGTGATAGCGGGCTGTCGATCCCTGATATTTACCGGCATTGGCAGTTCGAGCTGCCTGGCGCTGGACTCGGCGATGCGCTTCCGGCATATCGGGATAAACTCGCATGCCTACAGCAGCCATTTCGAGTCCCGCATGGCCTGCCGTCGTGCCGTTGAGGGCGACGTTGTTGCGGGTATATCCCATTCCGGTCGTTCCCTGGACACGGTCAAGTGTCTGAAATTCGCCGCGGAGAACGGGGCGGTAACCCTGGGCGTGTCGAACTATCCTATGTCGCCGCTTCAGAAGGTGAGCAGTATTTTTCTATGTACGGCTTTTCGTGAAAACAAAGTGAGGGCCGCTGCTATCTCCTCGCGCGTCAGCCAGATATGCCTTCTGGACGCACTTTACGCGCTCACCGCGAAATACGCGGATTCTCTGCCGGAGATAGATAAGGAGAACAGGCGGATCGATGAAGAGTTCAGAATACCCGAAAAGGAGAAGAGCCGATGATTTCAGAAAATGCAAGGATAGTCGACCTCAGCCACCTGATGCGTCCCGGCAGAGAGGAATACGGGCTTGAACTGGAGACCCACAACACGGCGGACCTTTTTCCCCAGTACAAGGTCGGGCCGGATACCTGGTATATTCTACAGTCCGTGCATATGGGTTCGCACTGCGGTACGCATATAGAGTTTCCGTACCACCACAGCCGGCACGGGCTCGACGCAGGAAACTTTCCCCTTGAAAGGCTTGTCGGCCCCTGTGTGCTTCTCGATTTCAGAGAAAAAAAAGCCGACGAGGCGGTGACACTCGAAGAACTCTGTGCGCTTTCGGAAAAGATCATGCCCGGCGACATGCTGCTTTTTAATTTTGACTGCGCGAAAAACTACGGCACTGAAAAGGGTCACGAGCGACCGTACATCGCAACGGACGCGATAAAGTGGCTCATTGAAGAAAAGCAGATAAACATCCTTGGGTCGGACGCTTCGGGGATAGAGCTAAAAAACGTTCCCGATCAGCCGAACCATCAGTTGCTTATGGACAACGAAATTCCCATAATAGAATTTGCAGCCAATCTGAACATGCTGTGCCGGGAACGTTTCACTTTGCTGATTCTGGCCCTGCGCATCGCCGGACTTGACTCCTGCCCGGTAAGGCTTGTGGCAATTGAGGAAGGAAGAAAGAAAGACCGGAACAACGCAAAAACATATTAGCCCGCACCGGCTTCGTGAAAACAAGCGGGTTAGAAACCCGAAATTCAAAGGATAGACCAACGTGAACAAGAAAGAAGCTCTGCATCTCTACGGACAGATGCTCAGGATAAGGAGATTCGAGGAAAAACTGCTTGAACTCTTTCTTACCAGGCCCATACCCGGAAGCATGCACCAGTACAACGGCGAAGAGGCTGTGGCAGTAGGAGTTTGCGCGCATCTCGGCAGAAACGATTATGTCAACAGTACGCACCGGGGCCACGGACACTGCATCGCCAAGGGCGCGGACATCAAGGCCGTAATGGCGGAGATGTTTGCAAGAAAAACCGGTTGCTGCGGTGGATTCGGAGGTTCGATGCATATCGCTGATTTCAACGTAGGCATGCTCGGCGCCAACGGAATAGTCGGGGGAGGCATTCCGATTGCCGTCGGCGCGGGCTGGACGTGTAAATACAGGAAAAGCAAACAGGTGTCCGTGGTATTCTTCGGGGACGGAGCATCCAATGAAGGCGCCTTTCACGAGTCCATGAACCTTGCCGCCGTATGGCAACTGCCGGTGGTATTCGTGTGTGAAAACAATCTTTACGGGTTCTCCACACATTACAGAAGAGTCATGAAGATCGAGGATATTGCCGACAGAGCGTCCGGATACGGTATGCCCGGGGTGGTGGTAGACGGCATGGACCTGCTGAAAGTCTACGCCGCCGCCGGAGAGGCCGTCGAAAACGCGAGAAACGGCGAAGGCCCAAGCCTGATAGAGGCCAAGACTTACAGATACAGGGGGCATTCGAGGTTCGAGAAACCCACGTACCGCACCGAGGAGGAACTGGAGGAATGGAGGAAGAAGGATCCGATAGACGCGTTCAGCAGCCATCTCGCCTCGGTATACAATGTGCCCGCAAACGAGTTTGACTGGATAGAGAAGGAAATCGCCGGGGAACTGGAGGACGCGGTGGCTTTTGCCGAACAAAGCCCGGAACCCGAACCGTCCGACTACAAAAAATACATTTTTGCATAGGAGAAAAGAATATTTCATGGATGCAACAACAATAGTCCAGGCGCTGAGACAGGCCCTGATCGAGGAGATGACAAGGGACGATGATGTCGTCCTGCTCGGGGAAGACATTGCGCTCTTCGGCGGGGCCTACCGCGTCACGGAGGGGCTTGCCGATATCTTCGGTCAGGAAAGAGTGAAAGATACGCCGATATCGGAAATTGCAATAGCGGGGGCCGCCATAGGAGCGGCCGAGACGGGATTGAGGCCCGTGGCCGAGTTCCAATTCAATGATTTTATGGCATGCGCAATGGACCAGATATGCAATCAGGCGGCGAAGATCCGTTTCATGATGGGCGGACAGGTCAAGATTCCGATGGTGATGAGGGCGCCTGTCGGGGCGACCGGAAGAGCCGCACAGCACTCTCAGTCTCTTGAGGCCTGGTTTATGCACACGCCGGGACTCAAGGTGGTAATGCCCTCTACCCCGTACGACGCCAAGGGCCTGCTGAAAACGGCCATAAGGGACGACAATCCGGTGGTTTTCCTGGAGCACAAGATGCTCTACGGAGCGGCTTCGCCGGGAGGGAAGGCAAAGACGGCCGTTGACCAGCTCGGTGCGGCTTTCAAACCGGCGCCCGGGAAAGAATATACGATTCCATTCGGTGTGGCGGATATCAAGCGTGTCGGCGGAGACGCGACAGTCGTGGCCACCAGCTACATGGTCCATAAATCTCTTGCCGCCGCGGAAAAGCTCGCGGAGGAGGGGATAGAGGTGGAAGTCATTGACCCGCGCACTCTCGTTCCTCTCGATAAGCAGTGCATACTGGCTTCCGTCGAGAAGACCGGGCGCCTGGTCATAGTAAGTGAAGACGTTGCCACGTGCGGAGTGGCCTCGGAAATATCCGCGACAGTCGCGGAAGAAGGTCTTTTCTTCCTGGATGCCGAGATAAAAAGAGTTTCGGTCCCGGATACCCCCATTCCCTTTGCACCGCCTATGGAAAACGAGGTCATCCCCGGAGAGGAACGTATCATCGAAGCGCTGAGGTCCATCTTTTGAAACACAATGACGGCGGAGCCGAAAAAATGAGACAAGCTTATATCTTCGATTTCGACGGCGTTCTGGTAAATACCATGGACGCCCATTTCGAATGCTACAAAAGGGCGCTTGCCGAAGCGGGTATCCCTATCGACAGAGAACGCTTTTACAGCCAGGCCGGCATGACCGGTAGAGAACAGATTGCTTATTTCGCGGAAAAGGCCGGAACACTTGTAGACGCAAATGAGGTTTACGCGCGGAAACGCGAGATATGGAGGAACGGTAAACACAAAATCCAGGCAATAAAATGCAACCTTGAACTGCTTCGCATCCTGGGTGAAGCCGGTTGCCGCACTGCCATTGCCACCGGCAGTTCCCCGGGCACCGTAGAGCCCATAATCGAGAAATTCGATATAAGAGTAGATGCTGTCGTTACAGCGGAAGATGTCGAAAGAGGCAAGCCGCACCCCGACCTTTTTTTGCGCGCCGCCGAAAAACTCGGCGCCAAACCGGAAGACTGTACCGTGATCGAGGATTCCGATGTGGGCATAGAAGCCGCGGAAAATGCCTGTATGAAGGCCATGCGGTTCCATGAATTTAAAAACACGGCAAACCCGTAAAGCGCCGCGGACATCCCGTCCCGTGGCCGCGGGAACACTTTTATCTACTGTTCCCTGTGTTTTTTCGAGTTCGGCGTTATGTTCTGTATTCCGAACAAAACAGCGGAGAAGAAGACAGAGACATGTTTGCATGCGTTGAAAGACTGGCCGAAGAACTCCGATCCGGATATTCCGGGGCGGCGCTTCCGGAAGATTTCGAGATAGAGCCCGAGCCCTGCCCCCCGGAATTCGGCGCTGATCTTACGGTAAACTGCTTCAGTTTTGCATCAGCGCTCCGCCGGAACCCGATGGAGATCGCCGCTTTCTGTGCCGAAAAGCTTTCAGTTGACCCCGAAGTCGATTCCGCCCGGACGGTAAAAGCCTTCGTCAACGTGTGGCTGAATCCCGCGGCCCTTCACAGGGATACCGCCGGAAACCCACAAATGCTTATGCCTGAACGCGTGATTTCCAGCAATGAGAAAAAAAGGATAGTCATCGAATATTCCGCGCCCAACACAAACAAGCCGCTTCACCTGGGTCACGTGCGCAACAACGCCCTGGGAATGGGGACATGTTCGCTTCTGTCCCGGGCCGGGCACGACGTGGTCCCGGTGAACCTTGTGAACGACAGGGGTATCCATATTTGCAAGTCCATGCTGGCATATCTGCGTTTCGGCGGAGAACTCACCCCGGAATCCGAAGGCATAAAAGGCGACCACTTCGTCGGCGACTTCTATGTGCGCTTCAACAAGGCCCTCGAAGAACAGCTTCAACAGTTGCGGAAAGAGGATCCGGAAAATCGCGCTGAAAGCGATGAGGACCTGTTCTTGGAGACGGAGATCGGCCGCGCCGCGCAGGGAATGCTCCGGAAATGGGAGGACGGGGACCCCGAAGTCATGGCCCTGTGGGCAAAAATGAACCGCTGGGTGCTTAAAGGTTTCGACCAGACATATGCAAGGATGGGGGTCAAGTTTAAAAAGACATACTATGAAAGTGAAACCTATATTCTCGGCAAAGACGTTGTCGAAAAAGGGCTCCAAAACGGAGTCTTTATAAAAAAAGACGACGGCGTCGTCGTTGCAGACCTGGAAGACGAGAAACTGGGCGAGAAGGTAGTGCTCCGTTCAGACGGGACAAGCGTGTATATCACCCAGGATATGGGGACGACGGTAAGAAAGGCCGAGGACTTCGATCCGGATTCTCAGGTCTGGGTGGTCGGCGATGAACAGATACTGCATTTCAGGATGCTTTTCACCATAATGAAAAAGCTCGGCTACCAGTGGGCGGATGATCTCACACATCTGGCCTACGGCATGGTCAACTTGCCTTCAGGAAAGATGAAAAGCCGCGAGGGAACCGTGGTTGACGCCGACAAGCTTTTCGACGAGATGCACGGGCTCGCGAAGTCCGCGACGCTCGAGCGCTGCGGCGATGATGTTCCCGAAGACATAGAGCTGCGTTCTGAAATTATCGCCATGGGCGCGCTTAAATTCATGCTTCTCAAATTCAATCCCCGTACCACCATAATGTTTGATCCCGAAGCCTCAGTCAAGTTCGAGGGCGATACCGGACCCTACGTCCAATACGCCTGCGCGAGAATAAACTCGATAGAACGCAAGGCCGCCGAGCGGGACCTCCTCGCGAATCCCGGCGCTGCGCAGCCCGCATGGGAACTTCTTTCAAGTCGCGAGGAGAAGGATGTTTCGCTCTGCCTTTCGCGTTATCCGCAGACACTGCGGACGGCGGCGGAAAAAATGGACTGCTCGGCTCTTGCGGGTTACCTGCTTGACCTCGCGAAGGCGTTCAACCGCTTCTACCGGGAGTGCCCCGTGCTTAACGCGGAAAACGCGGAACTCCGGGAAGCACGGCTGGAGCTGAGTTTCAGGATCCGTGACGTTCTGGTAGACGGGCTGGGCACGCTGACCATCGGCGTTCCGGAAGCGATGTAAGCGCGTATATTTCACAAGGCCACGGCGGTCCTGAGCACGGCTTTGCCGTGCATATTCAGATTCGGCAAAGCCG
>CAZGYO010000136.1:0-7059 GCA_964530455.1 uncultured Victivallales bacterium | reverse complement strand
GTCGCAACAGCGATCACGGGCGATTTTCTTGCTCTGCATTCCTGCATGTTTCCGATCATTTTATCTTTTCCGGGAACATCATTGGCAAGAGCAACGACAGGGACATCTTTTTCAAGAAGAGCAATAGGACCGTGTTTAAGTTCCGCGGCATGGTATCCCTCTGCATGTATATAGCTTATCTCCTTGAGTTTCAGCGCTCCTTCCAATGCGACCGGATAGAGATATCCGCGGCCTATAAAGAAAAAATCCCTTTTGCCGGAGTATTTTTTCGCAATGGATTCTATATGCGTGTTTTGTTCTATTACTTCAGCCACCAGATCGGGGATTCGCAGTATATCCGAGACGATTTTTCCGCCGGCGTGCCTGGAAAGACGCCTGGCCCGCCCCAGCTTCAATGCCATCATTAGCAGGACCGAGACCTGGCAGGTGAAGGCTTTTGTCGATGCGACTCCTATCTCCGGGCCGGCATGCAGATAGACTCCCCGCCCTGTTTCCCTGGCTATCGTCGAGCCCACAACGTTGCAAATTCCAGCTACGGTCGCGCCTTTGCTTTTCGCTTCGCGTACCGCGGCGAGAGTATCAGCGGTCTCACCCGACTGGCTTATCGCGATAACGAGGCTTTTCGGCTGAATAATGGGGTTTCTGTAGCGGAATTCGGCTGCCTGTTCGACTTCGGCCGGCAGGTCAGCCAGGTCCTCGAAAAAATATTCACCCACCATTCCCGCATGCAGGCTTGTTCCGCATGCGGCAATGACAATTCGCGGAATATTGACAAGCTCATCCGGTGTGAAGTTCAGCCCCGAAAGAATGGCCGTGCCCATAAGCTCGTCCAGGCGTCCCCGAATCGTGTTGTGAATGGCTTCCGGTTGTTCGAATATCTCTTTGAGCATGAAATGTTCGTGCCCGCCTTTTTCAGCGTCCTGTACATCCCAGTCTATCTGGGAGACTTCCCTGGTGACGGGAACATTGTCCACGCTCCGGACATCGACCGAGTCGGATCTTATCTGGGCGATATCGTTGTCGTCCAGGAATATCACATCTCTTGTGTGCGGTACTATCGCCGAAATATCGCTGGCCACTACAGATTCGTTTTTTCCCATTCCTATTACAATGGGACTTCCGCGCCTTGCGGCGACTATAGTTTCCGGTTCTTCGACGGATATTACCGCAATGCCAAAAGTGCCATTGAGAAGCCTGACAGCTTCGGCGACGGCCTCTACCAGGTCTCCCCGGTAGAATTCAGCGATGAGATGCGGTATTATCTCTGAATCCGTCTCGGAAACAAAACTGTGCCCCTTTTTGATAAGCATCTTTTTGAGCTGGGCGTAATTTTCGATTATGCCGTTGTGGACAACGGCAAAGCGTCCGGAGTCATCGGTGTGAGGATGGGCGTTCTTTTCATTGGGAGCCCCGTGTGTGGCCCAGCGCGTATGCGCGATTCCGGTTCCAGCCCCGCTCTTATCGTGTTCCGGCCAGTTTGTTTTTACTTTGCCGTAAAGGTCCTCGACCTTGCCGGAGGATTTCAGAAGCCGTAGACCGTCTTCCAGAACAGCGATCCCCGCGGAGTCGTATCCGCGGTACTCAAGACGTTGAAGACCGTCCAGAAGAGTATGAACACAGTTTTTGCCGCCTGTATATCCGACTATTCCGCACATGCTGGTAAATCGCGTTTCCTGGCTATGGTTTTTTGATGATTTCTATTCTGAAGCAGGTTCCCGGAAGCGCCAGTTTCATTGCGCCTTCATCTTCGCCGATCTCGAGTTCTTTGACCGTATAGGAGTTGGAATCGATCACATGCGCTTTCCATCCTTTCGGGCTGCGGTTTTTGAAAAGAATTGAGCCGCTGAACGAACGGGCAATCAGTGGAGCGGCGCCTGGATCGGCAATTTTCAGGAATTCGGACCTCCTTACCGGCTCTGTTTTGAAGCCGGTGTTTCTTTCGTCTGCAACCGTCTGGATCAGAATATGTCCGGACTCTGAAAGACTTCGACCGTCAAGAGATGTAACAAGGATGCTTCCATATTTCTGCTCCAGCCGCAGTTCGACATCATCAAGTGTTACCAGATCTTCTTCGTTTGAAGGTGTAAACCCGACGAAAAGCTGGCTTTTAGGAGTGTTGACCAGAAGCCTTCCGAACCTGTAGTCCAGCTGTATCTCTCCGGTTGCGCTTCGTATGACTTTTGATGCCGGATTATGGTAGTCGGTAATATCGAGGATTCTCTGTGCCATAGACGATGAATCATTGAAACGCCGTTCAACTCTTCCTACGAAAAAAGCCGCGGGATCATGTTTTTCAAATGACAGCGTGCCCATCATGGGTGAAAGGCGCCGTTTGGAAGCAGGCCTGAACGGAAGTTGTTCGCCTATGTCGAATCCCGTGCCGCTAAACTTGTACTGATCCTCTATCTGCATATTCTGTATCATTACCGCCTTGGAAGCTTTAATGTCTCCTCTGCGAAATACAAGCGCGAAACTCTGGAACTGCCCGGCCATGAGCGGAGTCTGGATGTTGTCGGCGCCCAGATATGATACCCAGTTGGGGTTTTCGGCCTTGTCCCAGATGCATATTTCCCCGCCGCGAAGCGAAGCGTATGTGGTGACAAAACCCACCGCTTCAGCCCTCAAATTATTGGGGAATTTCCACCCTGTCCTGGTCAAAACGCAGGGTTTATCAGTCGCTGAAACAGAAGCGAACGGCGAAGAGAACGGCGACTTGAGCGCCCTTCGGCTGATGTAACGGGTTTCCAACTTCTCATCTTCGTTGATTTTCTTAGTTACTTCCGCTTCGAAAACATTCCTTCGCGTATAGAAGTCGCCGTCCTGCCGGGTCCACATCTCAACGGCGTCTAAGAGCAGCGGATCCGATGTTACGGCGCTTCCGGCGGTGATAAGGCATTTAAGCTCATTTTTGTTGCGCAGGTGCTTGATGATGTCCTCGAAAACACTTCTCTGGTGTTTTGAAACGAATCTGACCTGATCCATTTTCCTTTTATGGTGCTGCGCTTCTCTTTTCAGGGCATTCCGGTTCAGGCTGTAAGGCCCGAATAGATGGAATTCGCGGTTGGCTGCGGAGTCGTCCTCCGGGATGACCGGATAGTACTGGCTCTGTATCGACCAGGATCGCAGAATGTTTATTTCGCTTCCGTATCGCGAAGCGAGCCACTTGTTGTATTTCAGGTTAATATTAGCTTTCTGTTCCAGAGGGATTTTGGCGGAATCGGGAGAAAAGAGACTTTCCCCGTTCTGGATTTCAAACCATGCGATGGTCGGATCCGAAGCAAGCGACTGGTTTGTATAGGGGTTTCTTGCAGTCAGAAAAGAAGCCCATTCTTTGTATTTGTCGAGAAAGTTGTCATTGACAAGAAGCAGACCGTAGGGCGAATCGCCGCTTTTATAGCCTTTGTACAGGTCGTCGCTGCCGATGGAGTAGAATTCTGGCGAGTAGGGTGCAAGAGCTACATATATTCCTTCCTCGCGGCACAGGGAGACAAAATAGTGCAACCTGTCCAGTACGTCGGGAGCGACTTTTCCGAAACTGCCGTCTTTATCGGCAAGAGGACCTTCAAGCCTCACGAGATTTACCCCGAGTTTCGCCATGTGTTTGAGAAAATAAGCGGCGTCTTCCCTGTCCGTGTTCATCAGATCATATGCGTTTATCCCCCAGAAACGGGAGCGGTGCCCATCTTCGAACTCGAACTTGTTGCGGCTTACCTTTAGATGTCCATGGATACCGGCATTGGAATGATTGAAACTTCTGAAGTCCAGCTTTGCATTGGATGAGAGTGTATCGACCGGGGCGCGGAAAGTGCTCCACCCTTTGGGAGCTTTCTTCATTATGAAGTCCGGTTTGTTTGGTCCCAGGGGATATATTTTATCCCTTGAAAAGCATATCGCGTCAATGGCGCCTGAATACATGTCCTTGGAGTTGGTCGAGAAAAGTGATATTTCAAGTTCGTTCTCGCCTTCAAGCAGGAATACCTCTCCATAGTTCGACCAGCATATTTTCTGCCCGGGATATATTTCCCGTTCGTCGATGCGAGATGTCCGGCTGTCGACTTTGTGCCATTTGCCGCCGTTCAGCCTGAACATCAGAGGTGTGGAGTTGGATGAGGCTTTCCTTGACCATAAATGGTAGTTTTCGTTTTCATGGACCATGAATTTCCATGATGCC
Source organism: uncultured Victivallales bacterium (assembly GCA_964530455.1). Classification (GTDB taxonomy): domain Bacteria; phylum Verrucomicrobiota; class Lentisphaeria; order Victivallales; family CAZGYO01; genus CAZGYO01. Next base: position 2,888 of record CAZGYO010000136.1, on the reverse strand, counting down.
GTGAAGCCGGAGGCCGGCGCCTGCGCTGAAAACGCGCTGCACGTGAGCCACTTGCCGCCGGAAAGATCTTCGTTTTCGGTTTTAAAGATAGAGTCGGGGTCGCGGAAATTTGATTCGGCATTTTCCCCTTCAAGCCAGATGAACTCGTTTATGTATTCATATTCCGAAAGATGCTCCGGCTTGTTCCAGGAATTCGGCTTAAAGTCCCCGGCCGTGAGAAAAAAGGAATCGAACGCGGCAAGGAAATCTCCATTCAACTTCGGCTTGATGCGCAGGGAGAAGCTGTGTTTACCCTTGTCGAGCTTGATTTTTCCATAATTACACCAGACAACGCTGCGGTCCGGGCCGAGGTTGACTATGTCGACGTACTTGTGTTCTCTGTTTACCTGATGCCATTCACCTTCGTTGAATCGGAATTCCCACGGCGATGCAGAGAATCTGTGGTATTCGCGGACCCAGAAACTGTACTCGGCTGTTTCCGGCGCTTCGACTTCGTATTTTGCGAAATAGCTGTCCTTTTTATCTCCGGCGTCCGCCTTGACCAGGCAGTTGAGCCACTCCATTTCCGAAAGGCGGGTGAACTTCAGCTTGTCCTGAAGCCATTCAGAGGAAACGAAATCGGTTTCAAGGGCTTCCTCACCTTCCCACCATGTAGCAGGGGTCGAATGAAGTTTAACGGCAGGATTAAGAATAAGAAAAGCTGCGACAAGGAGAATAACACGATGCATATCACACCTCTTTAATTTGATTTTAAAATCTATGGACCCGATTCAATATTTATTTATTGTAGAGCCTGTTTTAAAACTCCGCGTCAACCCTTTGGGCTGCAAGCCCTTTAGGCGCGGCCACGGAGAGTTTTGAAATTGGCTCTGTAATAAGCCTGAACCCGTGACATGTACATATTCAGCAAACCCCGTTTGCTCGCGACCCCCGACGTGCTTCACTGAATATGTACCGTGACATTGGCCACAAAAACACAATGAATATAACATTGTTTGCCGAAATTCCCAATGCCAAAAACAATTTAAGCTATTGATTCGGCCATTTTTATCGCCTGCATAAGGGCCCGCGCCTTGTTGAGAGTTTCCTGGAACTCTAGTTCCGGATCCGAATCAGCGACTATCCCGGCTCCGGCTTGTACGAAAATCCTCTTGTCTTTCATGACGGCAGTCCTTATCGTGATACAGGAGTCCACGTTCCCGTCGAAAGAGTAGTATGCCACAACCCCCCCATAGGGGCCCCGGCGCTCCTGTTCTAATTCGCTTATTATCTGCATGGCCCGGACTTTCGGGGCGCCGCTCAGGGTTCCGGCGGGAAATGTCGAGCGCATTGCCGAGTCCGGCCCGAGCGACTGCTTGAGCCGGCCTGTGACATTTGAGACTATATGCATCACGTGGCTGTAACGTTCGATGGTCATGAGTTCATCCACGTTGACTGATCCTTCGACCGCCACCCGCCCGACATCGTTTCTGGCCAGGTCCACGAGCATAATATGCTCGGCCCGTTCCTTCGGATCCGCCAGCAGTTCTTCTTCGAGTTCAATGTCGCGTCGCCTGTTGGTACTCCGTTTTCTCGTTCCGGCAATCGGCCTTACGGTTATCTCGCCTTCGGTACATTTCGCATGCACTTCAGGCGATGCGCCGACTATGGAGAAATCACCGCATTTCAACAGGAACATGTACGGAGAAGGATTGAGCATTCGCAGAGAACGGTACAGTGAAAGCGGGCTTATATCCGCATTTACCTCGAAACGCTGCGAGATTACAGCCTGGATGATATCGCCGTTCCTGATGTAATTCCGGGTCTTTTCAACCATCGCGCGGAACTCTTCGGGACTCTTGTTGGATATAAAATCCGGTTCAGTTTCCGGAAGATCAAGAGAGAGAGGCGGAATTGCCGTGGGACTTTCCAGCCTCTTTCGAAGTGATTCAATTTTTTTTACGGCTGCGGCATACGCGTCTTCGGGAGAAATCCCGTCCTCAAGATGTGCATGGGCGATTATCTTTATGGTATGCTTCACACGGTCGAAGACCAGTAGTGTGTCGGTTATCATGAAAAAAGCTTCGGGAAGGGCAAGTTCGTCTTTTTCCGGACGTGGAACGGTGTCCTCGAATTCGGATATAACATCATATGACGCGTACCCGACAGCGCCTCCGGTAAAAGGGGGAGCATTCTCGGGATGCATGTAGCTGTAGGCGTTCAGAAGGTTTCCGATCTCCTCAAACACGTCACGGCCGGAAAGTGCGCGAAGAAATTTTCCGTTACGGAAGAGCTTTCCCTTCCCATCTTTATGGGTATATATCAGAAGCGGGTCCACTCCCAGCATCGAAAAACGGGCTATGTTTTCACCGCCTTCAACGCTCTCCAGAAGAAATGAGTGGGCGTAAGGCTCTCCCGATGCGTTATAAGCAATCTTGCGGTACGCCGAGAGAGGAGTCTCGGTGTCCGCAAGCAGTTCGGTCGATACTGCAATAAGATTGAAGTTTCCATCCGATGAGTAGCTCAGGAATTCTTCTTTTGCGGGGCTGTACATCCATGTCGTCCTGTTTTTGCTTTTGCAATTCTTTCATATGACGGACTTAATTTCCGGCAATAAATATGAATTTCAATCTCTATGCACATTATTTTTCTCATCCATTCCTGCGACGGCGTGAACGCTGAGAATCACTGGTGCGAAGAATGAGCGTTTAGTGCATCCGTTTGTTGGCATCCGTTATAGCCTATGGAGAGTCTGTAACGTTAAGCTTTTCGTGCCCAAGTCCCATGTCTCTTCGATCCCGATAGCGATCCAGATTTCGATTTGGATGATCTATCTTTTTGCTTATTTTCTTATATCGGGGTCAGATTTTCCACGGAAAGTCAAGCGTTAAACCAAAAAAAAGACAAAA
>CAZGYO010000135.1:0-7170 GCA_964530455.1 uncultured Victivallales bacterium | reverse complement strand
ATCGCGTGGCTTTTTTCAAATCCTCAGCTGTTGCAATAGCTGGTAGCCTGTGCGACCAAAAAACAGAAGGACTTTTTACAAAAACTCGGGGTCAGCCAGCCTCAAAATTGACATGCTTGTCAAAGCTTGCAGAGTTCAGATTGCCAACGCGGTTCACACGGAGTTTTGAAATTGGTTCGCCTTGCAAAAAAAAAATCACTATGCGACTTGAGTTGTTTTGAATCTACATTAAATTAACGGGCTGAAAGAATTAATAATCTTGCTGTATCTATGTATTTTGAAAGACAGTTAATGAACGAATATAAGCAGCTCATGGAGCAACCGCGCACATGAGTTCCTTTCCCCTGTCCACGCTGCGTCACAGTGCCGCTCATCTCATGGCCGCCGCCGTCAAACGACTCTATCCGGGAGTGAAATTTGATATTGGCCCCGCGACCGACGAGGGTTTCTATTACGACTTCGACATGGACCACAGGCTGACTCCGGAGGACCTTCCGAAGATCGAGGGCGAGATGAACCGTATAGTCAACGAGTCTCTCCCGTTTGAATATGCCGAGCTGTCCCGTGATGAAGCTCAAAAGATGCTCTCTGAAGAGGCCCAGACCTACAAGCTGGAACGCCTGGCGGACATTCCGGAAGGCGAAAATATAAGCTTCTACAAATGTGCCGAATTCACCGACCTGTGCCGCGGGCCTCATGTCGAGAACAGCGGGCAGATCAAAGCCTTCAAGCTTTTGTCGGTCGCCGGTTCATATTACCGCGGAAAAGAGACCAACCCCATGCTTCAGCGCATCTACGGGACGGCGTTTCCCGACAGGAAATCGCTTAAAAAGCATCTTGCCGCCATTGAGGAGGCGAAAAAGCGTGACCACCGGAAGCTCGGCAGGGAACTCGATCTTTTCGGGTTTTCCGAAGAAGTCGGGCCCGGGCTCGTCCTTTGGCATCCCAAGGGGGCGTTCATCAGGAATCGCATCGAGACTTTCTGGCGCGAAGAACACTACAAGAACGGTTACGACCTCGTATATACCCCACACATCGGCAAAAGCCGCCTATGGGAGACCAGCGGACATCTTGACTTTTTCAGCGAGGCGATGTTTTCACCTATGGACATTGACGGTTCGGACTACTATGTGAAACCCATGAACTGCCCGTTCCACATACAGATATACGAGTCCGACAAGCGTTCCTACAGGGAACTACCGTTGCGCTGGGCGGAACTTGGGACAGTCTACAGATATGAGAAAAGCGGTGTTTTACACGGGCTTCCGAGAGTCCGCGGTTTTACTCAGGACGACGCGCATATAATCTGTACGCCGGAACAGGTGGAGAGCGAGATCGCAGAGGTGCTGCGCTTCTGCCTTTTTATATGGGAACAGTTCGGCTTCAAAGAAATAAATGCCTATCTGGCTACGCGCCCGGACAAGGCCGTAGGCGAAGATCTCCGTTGGAAAAAGGCTACCGAATCGCTTCGGAAAGCCGTCGACGGTGCAGGGTTGCAATGTGAAGTGGACGACGGGGGAGGGGCCTTCTACGGTCCGAAGATAGATCTCAAGATAAAAGACGCAATAGGACGGGAATGGCAGACCTCGACAATACAGTTTGACTTCAATCTGCCCGAGAGATTTGACATGTCGTATACCGGTTCCGACGGCCATGAGCATCGCCCGTACATGATACACCGGGCGCTGTTCGGGTCCCTGGAACGCTTTTTCGGGATTCTGGTCGAACACTATGCCGGCGCTTTCCCTGTGTGGCTTGCGCCCGAACAGGTAAGGATACTGCCCATCACTGACGACCACCACGCGGAAGCCGCGGATATAGCCGGTATTCTAAGGCAAAAAGGATTCAGGGCCGAAGTCGACCGCCGTTCTGAAAAAATCGGAGCCAAAATCCGAGACGCAAGGAATCAGCGTGTCCCGTATATCGGGGTTGTTGGTGACCGCGAGGTCGAGAACGGTACCGTCTCCGTTCGCAGCAGAAGACAGGGACAGATGGGCGCCATTTCGCTTGACGAATTGTCGCGCTCGCTGGAAGGCGACATTAACAATAAACAGTAGCAAGTAAACCGCAGTAAACAGGAGGACTTGAAAATTAGCAGCAAACTTCTCAAAAAGGGTGACAAGAGGCTGAGCGGGAAAAAAGTCCGTCTTATATCAAAAGATGGACAGCAGCTTGGAATCGTTGATTTTGACAAGGCATTGGACATGGCTAAGGAGGCGGCGCTGGATCTGGTTATGGTTGCCGACAGCGCTGACCCGGTGGTGTGCCGGATCATGAATTTCGGCAAACTGCGCTATGAACATAAGAAGCGCGCCAGGGAGCAGCGGAAAAATCAGTACTCGCATAAACTCAAGGAAGTCAAGTTCCGCATTCGAATAGAAGATCACGATTATCAATATAAAATCAATCACGCGATTGAATTTCTGGAGAAAGGTCATAAGGTAAAGGCCACTTTGATGTTCAGAGGCCGCGAAATGGCCCACAAGGAACTGGGTTTCGAACTCATTAAAAAGGTCGTCGAAGACCTTACGGAATATGGTGTCCCGGAGTCGGAACCGAAAATGATGGGCAGAAACATAATCGTGTTTTTTGCTCCCAGGGGACACCACGGCTGAGTTTGGCTGGCATCGGCCATCCCAGCCTGAAGCATGAAAACTAAACGTACATATTCAGCAAACCCCGTTGCTCGGGGTCAGTACTGGACAGTCTTCGATTGTCTCAGCCCCGACCCCGACGTGGTTCACTGAATATGCACAACAAAACTAAGGAGACATGGAACGATGCCCAAGATTAAAACACGCAAATGCGCCTCAAAACGGCTCAAGAAGACCGGGACGGGCAAATATGTCCACCGCAGAGCGGGCGGACGCCACCTCCAGACGAAGAAAAACGCAAAGCGCAAACGCCGGCTCCGGCAGCATGCCGAAGTGAAAAGCGCCGAACTCGGACGTGTCAAGGCGTGTCTGCCTTACGGAATCTGATACGCGCTTTTCTAAAGCACGTCTGTTAATTCGGAAAAATCTATTTTCTCAAGATCAGGAGATATTACAATGCCCAGAACAAAAAGCAGTGTGGCATCACACAAAAGACGCAAAAAAGCGCTGAAAAGAGCAAGGGGTTTCTACGGCGCGAGAAGCAAGAATATTCGTACGGTTTACGACGCGATAGACAAGGCCGAATCCCATGCTTACGTGGGACGCAAACTCAAGAAACGGCAGTTCAGGCGTCTGTGGACGATACGCATCAACGCGGCCTGCAGGCAGCAGGGGATGAACTACAGCACGTTTATCAACGGACTTAAGAAGGCGGGCATGGAGATCAACCGCAAGATGCTTGCGGAACTTGCGGTGAACGAACCCGAGGCCTTCAAGGCTATGGTCGAACAGGCCTGCGCGGCTCTGGCGGAGAAGAAGTAAAAACGCCATTTCGCAGCGCCCGGGGAATCTCGCGGATCCACGTTCAACTTAAAAGCATCTTCGTGTGATGATTGACAAACTCGACAAAATTCTTGAGGATTTCCATGCCCGGCTGGAATCGGCATCGGAGATTGGCCCGCTTGAAGAGATAAAGACCGATTATCTCGGGAAGAAGGGGCTGCTCACCGGAATTCTGAAGAATCTCAAGAATGTTTCACCGGAAGAACGCGGGCAAGTCGGGCGCAGAGCCAACGAGGTCAAAAGCATAATAACCCAGTCTCTTGCCGAACAGAGGAAAAAGGTCGAAGATGCTGAACTTGATTCCAGGATATACTCCGAGTGGATAGACGTTACACTTGACTGCGCCCCCGGGCGCACGGGGGGGCTGCATCCGATATCTCTGATACAGCATGAGATAGAGGATATTTTCACGTCGATGGGTTTTTCGGTTCTCGACGGACCCCATATAGAGACCGACTACTACAATTTCGAAGCGCTTAATATCCCCGCGGATCACCCCGCCCGCGATATGCAGGATACTTTCTACTTTGAGAACGGCGCGATACTGCGAACTCATACGTCCTCGATACAGATCAGGGGTATGGAGAAACTGAAGCCGCCGTTCCGAATAATCGGTCCCGGCAAGGTTTTCCGGGTCGAACGAACGGACGCCTCACACGAAGCTGCCTTTCACCAGGTTGAAGGTATGCTGGTGGCCGAAGGTATCAGCGTGGCCCACCTAATCAGGAACATGAAAGTGCTGCTGGCCGCCGTGTTCAAGTCGAATGTTAAGATAAGGCTCAGACCCGGATTCTTCCCCTTTGTGGAACCCGGATTTGAACTCGATATAGCCTGCAGGATATGCAGTGGCGACGGCTGCTCTGTCTGTAGCCACAGCGGTTGGGTCGAACTTATGCCCTGTGGAATGGTGCATCCGAACGTCCTCAGGATTTCCGGTATAGACCCGGAAAAATACTCTGGTTTTGCCTTCGGCCTCGGCCTGGACAGGCTCGTTATGATGCGATACGAGATCGAGGATATACGCTTGTTCCATAGCGGCGATCTCAGGTTCAGCGGGCAGTTTGCTTAAACCGCATATTTTATGAAAAATTTAAGGAGCCAATTTCAAAACTCTCCGTGGCCGCGCGGAAAGGTATTCCGCCCGAGGCGGACAAGCCCGACAACCTGTAACCCATAACCTGAAACAAAAAATGTGGCTTTCACTTGACTGGATAAAAGATTTTGTAGATTTCGAACCGGACAGATCGCCCGGTGAACTCGGTGTGCTGCTTTCGCTCAAGGTAGCAGAAGTTGAGGATGTCAAGACGCCTGGCGAATATCTTTCGCAGGTAAGGGTTGTGGAGGTGATGAAAACGGAAAAACATCCCGGCGCCGACAGGCTTTCGCTTGCAACCGTAACAGACGGGCGTGAAGAGCGCACGCTCGTCTGTGGAGCCCCGAATTGCCGTCCGGGAATAAAAGTTCCGTTTGCTGATATCGGCGCCCGGCTTCTCGGTAAGGACAAAAAAGGGCAGAGCGTAGACTTCGAGATAAGAAAGACCAGGATCCGCGGAATTGAGAGCGTCGGCATGCTTTGTTCGAAGGCGGAACTCGGGCTGGAGGAAAACAGCGATGGCGTATGGGAACTGGACTCGGACGCGCCGGTCGGCGCGGAAGTTTCGGGACTTGATTCGATGTCCGGCTTGAACGATATCCTTTTCGAAATCGAGAATAAATCCCTGACTCACAGGCCTGATCTCTGGGGGCACTACGGGTTCGCGAGGGAGTTTTCGGCAATCTACGAAGTACCCCTGAAACCTTACCCGGGAATCGATATTGGAGACAACTCAGAATCCACGTTCTCAGTGAAAAACCATACCCCGGCGCTCTGCCGCAGATACTCCGCTCTCGAAATCAGGAATGTCAAGATCGAGCCATCCCCGGAATGGATGCGTAGACGGCTTGAAACCGCGGGGCTGAAACCTATCAACAACATCGTCGATATCACAAACTATATACTGCTGGAACTCGGGCAGCCCATGCACGCGTTCGACGTGGAAAAGCTTGGGAACCGGGTAATTACCGTACGAACGGCCGAACCCGGCGAAAAGTTCACCGCACTGGACGAAAACGGGTACGAGCTGACGGAAGAGGATATTGTTATCGACAGCAATGGCGAAGCGGTCGCCCTCGCGGGAATTATGGGGGGGCTCGGCAGCGGAATAGAAGATAGTACCAGGCATATACTGCTTGAATCCGCGAATTTCGCGGCCGCGACCGTGCGCAGGACTTCGAACAGACTCGCGCTCAGGTCGGATTCCTCGATCAGGTTTGAAAAGTCACTTGATCCGGAAAACACCGGGCTTTCGCTGAAGCGGGCCGCGCAACTTATACTTGAACTGTGTCCAGAAGCGGAACTTGTTGGAGGCATCGTTGAGAGTTACGATAATCCGTATCACAAGCTTGAAGTCGACACAAGCGTATCCTTCATCCGGAAACTTCTCGGGACGGATGATGTGTCGGCGGAGTTTATAAAGAAAAAACTCGATCTGCTGGGTTTTAAAAACGAAGGAGACCTGAAGGTTTCGGTCCCGAGCTGGAGGACGACAAAGGATATTGAGTACCCCGAGGATATAGTCGAAGAAATAGGGCGGATGTACGGGTTCGACAACATCGAACCGCGCACACCTTTTCTGGAAGTCACAGCTCCGGCCCTCCCAAATGCGGCGCGCAGCCTTGAAAGAGATATGAAAAACGCTCTGGTAAACGGATTCGGGTTCACCGAAATCATGCTTTATCCATGGACGGGGGCGAAGCAGCTCTCCGAATACTCTCTGGACCCGGAAGGGCTTATGACGCTCAGGAACGCCGTCAGCGAGGACAGCAGATACATGCGTGCCGAGACGGTTCCGCATCTGGTGGATTCTATTGCCGAAAACCTGAAATACTTTGACGGTTTTCGCCTTTTCGAGTTCGGTCGGGTTTACGACACAAGCGCGATGGACGGTCTTCTTCCGGAAGAAAAGTTCAAGCTGAGCGGTGCAATAGTACCGGAATACAGGAAGGGCGATCTTCAGACGGACGCCTTTTACGAGTGTAAGGCGCTGGTCCTTGACTTGTTGAAAATAGCCGGAATCCGCAATGTCAAGACCAGGCCTCTTGCCGGAAAAAGCCGCGAGCTTCCGTCCTGGGTCCACCCTGGTATCGCCGCGCAACTCTGCCGGGGAAATCGGATATTGGGCGAGATCTTCAAACTCCATCCCGTTCTCGCGGGCAAGAAGGACATAAGAAATAACGTATATATCTTCGTGCTTCACTTTGACAAGATAGAGGACTGCGAAAGGAAATTCAGTTACAGGCCCGTTGCCAGGTATCCGGGGGTGCCGTTTGACGTCACAATCCTTGCAAAAGAAAAGACACTTGCCGCGGATATTCGGAAGCTAATAACGGGCGCCGCCGGGAAGCTTATACGTGATATCGAGGTATTCTCGATATACCGAGCTGACGATCTCGGCCGGGAAATGAAGGCAGTATCATTCCGCATGATATTCGGCGCCGACGATCATACCCTCGCGCCGGAGGAAATCACAGAAGTCCAGGATAAGGTAGTGAACGCGCTCGAAAGCGGCGGGTTTTCGCTGAAGCATCGGGTCGAATCAACCGAAGTTGTTTAATTGGAAAAGCTTATCTTTCATGGGGTGGGCGGTTTCAAGTTTGAAGTGCAACACTTGAGCTGAAAAAGACCTCTTTCGGG
>CAZGYO010000134.1:0-7191 GCA_964530455.1 uncultured Victivallales bacterium | reverse complement strand
TACTGAAACGCTGAAACGGGCGAAAACCGTAGTCATGAGCCGATTTCAAAACTCTCCGTATAAAATGAAATATTTTTCAAGCGATATCCCGGAATAGAATGCCCACTTGAAAAAAGATGCTGAATCAAATATAATACAACAGATATGAATGCTTGTTTCCGGATAAGGATTCCGGTAGAATTTTTGAGGAGAATACTATGTCCGATAAAAAACCAAACGTACTTGTAATAGATGATGATCCGCAGATACGCTCCCTGCTGGAGCAGCTTCTGAAAGGCAAAGGGTGCAGTGTCACTTCCTGCGCCTCGGCGCAGGAGGGGCTGAGCGTGCTCTATTCCACCGGCATAGAGCTTGTTCTTCTCGATATATGCATGCCGGAAACAGATGGTGTCGAGATGCTTAAAAAAATCAAAAGCATTACCTCTGATACCAGGGTGATAATGATAACCGGCCTTGGAGATATCGGAACCGCGGAGGAATGCATGAAGCTCGGAGCTACCGATTTCATAACCAAACCATTTGACTTTGAATACCTGGAAACCAGCGTTCTGTCTCATGTAATACCACTCAGCTGACTGGATAAAATGCCTGACAACACGTCCCGGAAAACAGACGGTGAAACCTTCGAAGTGGAGGGATACAAAACGATATCCCTTGTAGGCAGGGGGAGTGTGGGGAGGGTTTTTGTCGCGGAGGACGGGGAGGGGAACAGGGGCGCGCTCAAAATTATGCAGATCACCCCCTTTTACGATCCGGAGATACTCGAGGAGATTGTCGAAGGTGCCATGATGACGAAAAAAATATCCCCCGAAGCCAATGTCGTTAAAATACATTCTTCCGGACGCAAGGAGGATTTTTATTATATAATAATGGATCTGATAAGCGGGTCCACACTGAGAGATTATATTGACGGGGGCGCCGGGAGCCGGAACCTTGAGTTTTCGGTAAAAACGGCGCTGGAACTGGCCGAAACGCTTTCATTTGTCCATGAAGCCGGAATTATACACGGCGATCTCAAGCCCAGCAATATTCTTCTCGACCGGCAGAACATTCCTTATCTCAGCGATTTCTACCTCGCGCTCTACAACATCAGGCTTTCCCGCAAGAAGAACTCCATGACACTTCCGCTCGGGACTCCGCTCTATATGTCTCCGGAACAGGCAGCCGGCCAGTTTATAACCCCGGCCAGCGATGCCTACAGTTTCGGAGTCATTTTCTACGAGATGCTGACCGGCAGGCTTCCATACGGGGAAAATCCGGCAAATATAGCGGGCATGGTGAAGATCATCGAGAACAGCCCTGTTTTACCACCCTCGGATTACAATGGAGAAATCGGAAGCAGGCTCGAAAAAATACTCCTGAAACTTTTGGAGAAGGATACTGACAGGAGATATTCGGATTTCTCCGCTGTCGCGTCGGATATATCGTCTCTTAAAATCATTAAAAAGACAAAACAGCCCGGCAAACAGGGCATGCTTGCTGGAATTTTTAAATTTTTAGGATTAAAGTAGGTCATGAGAACAGCATCAGCGAAAACTATATGCATATATTTCTATCTGGCGGTTGCCTCGCTTCTTGTTTTTCAGTCCTGCAGTTCCACAGGTGAAAAAGATGTGGAAAAGGAGATTGTCTCTGAAGAAGCGCCCGTGCCCGGGGAGAAGGTTCCACCCGTAATATCTGAGGAAACGGAGGTTCTGCCTGCGGAGATTGAAGAAGAACCCGGAGATACATTATACAGGCTCCATCCGGGCGATGTCCTGGAGATTTCCATCCTGGACGAACCGGATATGACCCGGGAAGTCACGGTGATCCCGGACGGAACAATAAGCTATCTTCTGATAGGCGAGCTGGAAGCTGAGGGTAAAAGCATTTCCGAACTGAGGACCGATATCCATTCCAGGCTTGAGGCGTACTTCAAGAAACCGCATGTCAGTGTTATCGCAGTTAAAGTCCAGGGGAGGTACGGGGACGCGTATGCTTCGGTCTATGGAGCGGTTAAAAACGCCGGGAAATTCAAGATCAGCAGAGACGACAGGCTCCTGGACCTTATTGCCATGAGCGGCGGACCGCTTATAGCAGACCAACTGATATCCGGCGATCTGGGCGGCAGGACGCTGGCCAATCTCGATGCCTCGTACATGTCCAGAAACGGGAAAAAGATTCCGATTGATTTCACCAAACTTATCCGCTACGGGGATATGCGCTACAACCTCAAACTGGAACCCGGGGATTTCGTCTATATCGCCGAACTTGAAAGTAGCGCGATCTTCGTGCTCGGCGAGGTGCTCGAACCGAGGTACCTGCCCATAACCAGGGATTTGACTGTTATCGAAGCCATTTCCAGGAGTGGCGGTTTTACGGACTATGCGAGAATGGGCAACGTGATGGTCCTGAGAAGAGAGGCTGAGAAAACAAAGACAATACACGTTAACACCTGGGCACTTCTCAACGGCGACAAGGATGAAGAAAACGTTCTCCTCAAATCCGGAGACATCGTCTTTGTCCCGGAACAGGTTCTGAGCGAATACGCCAGGTACGCAGAATATCTCTCCACGTTCGCCGACCTTATTGTAAAGGGCTACAAGGCAAGGGAGGCCGTGAGATTCCCCAGACTCAATAGACACGACCAGGGACTTTGACAAATGCGTTCGCTTGTTTTTTTCGAGCTTTACGGCAAATGGACTGACAGGTTTCTTTTCGCCTTTCTCATGTCGTTGTTGATATCCCTCGTCCTCACGGGCCTCTCTATCCCGATTCTCAGGAAAATCGGCGTTATGGATGAACCCGGGGAACGAAAAATACACAGTTCTCCGGTCCCCAGGCTCGGAGGAATGGCAATATACATTGCCTTTGTTCTTCCAATGCTCATGATTTGGGAATTCAACTACCCTCAGCAAGGTGTTATCCTTGGCTCCGGCATCGCACTCCTGATAGGAGCCGCTGATGATATATGGGGAGTACCGGCCATAGTAAAGCTTGCCGCGCTTTTAGGCCTTACCCTCCTGGTCAGGGAGTTCGGGGTCATCACAAATATACCCTTCGAACGTTTCGGGCTGCCACATGATATTACGAACGTTCTTGCAAGCATGCTGTGGATCACTGGTATCTGCAGCGCCATGAATGCGTTGGACCATATGGACGGCATGGCCTCCAGTATATCGATAATCGCCGCGGTGGCATATATATCGGTTTCGATCCAGTCCGGGCAGGTCTTCTGGGGCCTGCTTTCGGTAGCCCTTTCAGGAGCTCTCACAGGGTTCCTCTTCTATAACAGGCATCCGGCAAAGATATTCATGGGCGACAGCGGCAGCTTTTTTCTCGGTTTTGCGCTCGCCTCCATAGGTATACTTGGGGGCTGGTCCCGGAATCCGATTAAAGCTTCTATCATCCCCGTCGCTGTCCTCAGCCTCCCAATCTTCGACCTGGCTTACGTGATATTCTCCAGAAGGCTGCGCGGCACAACCCGTTCCATAAGGGAATCCATCGTATATTGCGGCAAAGATCATATCGGGCACAGGCTTGTGGACGCGGGTTTTTCACAAACAGCCTCAGTGTCACTTGTCTGCGTGGTGAGCGCGTGCGTTTCCATCTCGGCGCTGACTATAAGATATACAAAAATGCTGGAATCTTTCTTTTTAGTGTTGCAAATAGCGCTGATATATGTAATTATCCTTTTGCTGATGGAGAAGCTCAGGGACAAAACAAGAGCTTGTCAATAAAGGCGATATTATGGCAGGGAACAGTAAAAACGTGACTGAAGAACCGCCGGCAGAGGAACTCTTTGAAGGGTCCCGTTCATGCTATTTCGACTGCATTTGCCTGTACGGCGCAGTCGCGGAGGATATCCGTGAAGCCGGGTTTGCCGATGCCTCGGAACTTAAACCCGTGATAGAGCAGATCGTCGAAATACTCCAGAAAGACCAGCGGATGCTGCTCGGACTCGCGAACGCGCCGTATTCTTATATCCACCGGCAACTGGAACAGGAAACTTCTCCTCAACTGACGGCGCACGCTGTCAATGTGATGATATATTCTCTCAAAATGGCAATCGCCCTCGGCGTGCCGGATGCCAGGGTCCCGTATATAGCTTTTGCCGCGCTTTTTCACAATCTCGGCCTTGTAAACGCTCCGGAAAGTTTTTTCAGCACTACCGATACGAAGGAATTCCGCTTAAAAGCCGGCGAATATGAATCCGGATCGGCCGGTCTGATAGAGAATATAACCGTCGAAGGCCTTCATTCCGAATCCATAATCCACCTTATCAGACTGATTGAAGAGGACAGGGAAGCTCTAACCAGGACAAACCTCCAGGAGGTAATGTACCAGTACGCAATGCTTATACACGTATGCAACGAGTTCGAGACCCTGACTCATTTCAAGGGCGGGAAAGACGTTTATTCGCCCGTTGAGGCTATGAAGAAGATGCGCTCGGAGATGAAAGACTATTTTCATCCGGACATTATCAAGCTGTTTTTTAATAAACTCTCCATATACCCGCTGGGCAGTTTTGTAAAACTGAGTTCAAGTGAAATAGCGAAGATAGTCCAGATAAATGAAAACTTCATCATGCGTCCCGTCGTAATGATCGTTATCGACCACGAGGGCCGGGAAAAGGCGGAGCCGGTGCACATCAACCTGCGGGAAAAACCCAACTTGTATATCAAGAAAGCGATCGTGGATGAACACATCACAGAAAAATTCATCGACGTATTCTGATTTTGGCACGCGCACGGCGAAGAAGCCGGGAGTTCTGATAATCGATGACGACAGCAACGTGCTGAAACTGCTGTCGCGGTTTATCCAGGAAGCAGGTTTACCCTCGTGCTCCGCTCTGACGGGAGAGGAGGGGATGGCAATGGCCAGGGATCCCAGAGTCGGACTTGTGTTGCTGGATATACGACTGAAAGACTCCAACGGGGTCGCGCTACTGGAAAAACTGCTGCGGATAAGGCCCGATCTGGCGGTGATAATGATAACCGGTTTTGACGACAGGCAGGATGCCGAAAAGGCGCTTGAACTGGGGGCGAAGGACTATATAACAAAGCCTTTCGACCTGGAATACCTGAAAACCAGCGTAATCGCCAACCTCATCCTAGCATATTCTGGGGACAATTTCCCCGGCGGGCATGTCCACAATCCGTTTTGATCCCGCTCCGGTTTTCATGCAGACTTTCCCTTCAGGAGAATCGACGATTTTGCCTATGACAGCGGAGTCCGCGGCAATGGAAGTCCTGGAAAGGTCGCTTAACAGGTTTTCGGCTGCCTTTTCAGAACATACTATGAGCGCCCTTCCTTCGGAGGCGATATTCATAGGGTCTATCCCGAGTATCTCGGCAAGCGTTTTTACCGGCGGTGAAATGGGGATGTCACTCTCCTCGAGACAAATCCCGAATTCCTGTTCGTCCACGATTTCGTTCAGCACCGCGGCAAGCCCCCCCCGGGTCGGGTCTCTCATGAATTTGATTTCGTTGCCGTATTTCTCCGCAACGTCAAGTATTTCAAGAAGCGATGCGCAGTCGCTTCGGCATCCGTGACCGACTGTAAGCTCGTTCCTTTCGGAAAGTATAGCGAAGCCGTGTTCGGCGATGGCGCCGGTTACGAGCACTGCGTCCCCGACTGATATCCTGTCGGAAGCCATGGAAAGTTTTTCGGAACTTATACCTACAGCGCTCGTGTTTATAAATATGCCGCCACAGGCATCGGCCGCGACCACTTTAGTGTCCCCGGTTGCTATGAAGATTCCGGATTCGTCGGCCGCCTCTCTGATCGAAAGGATTATCCTGTCAAGGTCCTGAAAAGGAAAACCCTCGCCGATGATAAGACCCAGAGACAGACATATCGGGCGCCCTCCCGATACAACGATGTCGTTGACTGATCCGCATACCGCGAGTTTGCCTATGTCCCCGCCGGAAAAAAAAAGAGGATCCACCACAAAGCTGTCGGTGGACATGATCAGATCACCACCGGGAACGGGCATTACAAGAGAAGCGTCGTCCAGGCACGAAAGCGCCGGATTCTGCAGTACCGAAAGTATCCGATCCTTTACCAGGCGGTGGGAAAGCAGTCCACCCGAACCGTGTGAAAGAGTTATTTTCTTTTCATCGCGCATAATACCGCTTAAAGCTCCCGGTTAATACCGTATTTGTAATAAGCCGAACAGGTCCCTTCGGAACTGACCATGCAGGGCCCTACCGGTGTCCCGGGCAGACATTCGCTCCCGAAAAGTGCGCATTCGGGCGGACGGATCCTGCCTTTCAGCACATCACCGCAGCGACACCTTGGATCCGGGACTCCTGCCGAAGGGGCAATGTCGAACTTCAGTGCCGCGTCGTAGGCGCCGTACTCCGGCCTGATACTGTATCCGCTCGAAGCTATTGACCCGATCCCGCGCCAGGAGGCGTCCGAAGGAAGGAGGTATTTCTCAATGATACGGACTGCCACTGGATTCCCCGCTGCTTTGACCACTCGTGAATATTCGTTGAGAACAATGGGGCGCGCGTCTTTTGTCATCCTGAGAATTTCAAGTATGGAATAGAGAATATCCAACGGTTCAAAACCGGCGACGACGCAAGGCGCCGAATACTTTTCCGGTATGTCCCGGTATGCGTCCGCTCCTATTATAGCGCTGACGTGCGCCGGACACATGAACGCGTCAATTTCAAGTCCGGGATCATCCAGCAGCGCGTTCATAGCCGGAATTATCCTCTTGAAAGCCGTTAGCAGGCTGATGTTGGGGATATCTTCGGCGACGGCATGGTCGAGCATAGCTGTTATAGCGGCGATTGTAGTTTCAAACCCGACGGCAAGGAATACCGTTTCCCGGTCAGGTTCTTCACGCGCAAATTTGAGAGCCTCGACCGGCGAGTAACAGACCTTGATATCTGCTCCGTCTGCCCGCGCGGAAGCCAGGCTTCTGCCGCCGGTGCCGGGAACCTGCAGCATGTCACCGAAAGTTACGGTTTTTACATTTCCACCGGCGGCCAGCGAAACAGCGGCATCTATGTATCCGGCATCAGTAACGCAGACCGGGCATCCCGGACCGCTGATAAGCTCCACGTTTTCAGGCATCATCCCTCTTATTCCGTACCGGCCTATGGACATCGTATGCGTGCCGCACACCTCCATTATTCTTATTCCATGGTCGATATCCGAGGCAAGCGCCGCGATCTCTCCCGCCAGCGCCGCGGCGGC
>CAZGYO010000133.1:0-7314 GCA_964530455.1 uncultured Victivallales bacterium | reverse complement strand
GCGCGATGTCCGGGAGACACACGGGTAAGGTCGACGCTGCAATTCCGGTTCCTTACCACCATGTGGATGTCACCCCAGGGCCGCTCGGATCTCACCGTCGCCCTGCCGTTTCTGGGATCCTTCACAATACTACACGCTCATCAGTTCATTCTCTTTGGACTCAAGAGACTTGTCTATTTCCTTGATGTACTCGTCGGTGAGCTTCTGTATCTCGTCGAGCGTGTCTTTAAGGTCGTCCTCGGTTATCTCGCTCTTTTTCTCGGCGTTCTTTGCTACGTCGTTGCCTTCACGACGAATGTTCCTTATGGAGATCCTGGCCTCTTCCGCGCGGTTTTTAACCTGTTTCGCCAGGCTCGCGCGGCGCTCTTCGCTGAGCTCGGGGATCGGAAGCCTCAAGACCCTGCCGTCATTAACCGGCGAGATCCCGATATTCGATGATACTATCGCCTTTTCTATGGCTTTTACAGAAGACGGATCCCAAGGTTGAATGACCAGCAACCTGGGCTCGGGAGAGGTTATCCCGGCAAGTTCCTTGAGCCTGGTCGGGGTTCCGTAGTAATCCACCTTTACTCCCTCTACAAGCGCAGGCGAAGCCTTTCCCGTGCGGATCGCGGAAAAGTCGCGTTCCATCGCCTCCACAGCCTTCATCATCTGTTCTTCAATCTCGTTGTTGAGTGAATCGATCCTGGTAGCCATGCTGTCCTCCGATCCTTTTTTTTCTCTGACATCTGTCCAATGATCGCCGCCCCGATAATCTAGCCCGGTTTTTTCACAAAACGAGCCTGCCATGGATTTTTGTCCCCGTTAACCCTGAAATATCGATTTTTCATGAAATAACGGGGTTAAACCGCGGGGAGCGTCATTGCTCAGGCGGCTCGCCTTCCAGTTCCCACCCTTCGTTCCCGAGTTTTTTTATGAGGTCCGACACGAGATGCTCCGGGCTCGATGCCCCCGCGCTTATTCCAAGTGAACTTGTACCGTCCAGCATCTCGGAACGGAACTCGGAAATATCGTCGATGAGGAACGAGGGAACTCCAAGGTCTTCTCCAAGCTCCCTCAATCGCTGCGAGTTCGAGCTGTTGCGCGACCCGAGAATGATGATACTGTCGCATCTTCCGGCAAGTTCGCGGACCGCGTTCTGCCGGTCCATCGTGGCGTAACATATATCAGTGCCGCCGCCGGGTTCGCTACCGGGAAAACGATTCGAAACGGCTTCGTAGATCTCACGGACATCATCCCTGCTGAAAGTGGTCTGTGTTATGCACGCGATCCGAACGGGATCTCTTTCAGAAAGCTTCTCAATATCGGATACCTTCTCTATTACATATGAATCCCGCCCGGCATAGGCCCGGGTGCCTATCGTCTCCGGATGTTCCGGATGACCTATCAGAAGTATGGTGTAACCGGAATCCCGCAGAGAGGCTGCCTTTTTGTGGATTGACTTCACGATCGGACAGGTCGCATCGTATATTTCGAGCCCTCTGGCACGGGCTTTAACCTCTATTTCCGGCGCTACCCCATGCGCGCTTATGACAAAGGGACTGCCAGCCGGAACTTCTTCCGGGTCCTCGACAAAGACGACGCCGCGCGCCGCAAGCCCCTCGACCACGTGCTTGTTGTGGACTATCTGGTGCCGAACATATATCGGGGGACCATGCTCGCCAAGCGCTTCCTCCACTATGTCCAGAGCCCTTTTTACACCCGAACAAAAGCCCCTGGGAGAGGCAAGTATTATCTTCTTCTTTTTCATCTGATTCTGTTGCCGACCCCTTCGTGAATCCGTGGCATCAGCCACAAAAACACAATAAAAAGCTTATTGAGCCAATTTCAGAACTCTACCCGACCGCAAGGCTCACGCGGAGTTTTGAAACCGGCTCTGTTATTCCAAAATTACCCGGGCCAATGCCCCGCGGGGATCCCTCTGACGGATCCACTCCATTTCAAAAAATCCACCCAAAACAAAAATAACTAACATCACAGAATATACTTTTCAATTCACGCCACGCTAAGGCAATTGCTTTTTTTTGCCCTTGTTTTGCGGCAGCTCCGTCGGGAAATGGAAAAAATTTTTAAAATATATCTTGACATGGCGTAATTATGGTTCCAATATATAATATGCTGCTGTAAAATTTATTACAAAAGCCTGTTAATTACTGCAAATCATCTAAAACAGAAAGGAACGAAATGCAGAACTATTATGATTTCCAGATTTTCCACAACGTCCTTGACGGGATTGACTTGGACAATCACATTATTGCCTCCTACTACCTGAGGGACAGGCTGGAAGGCGAAAAGTTTCTCGACCATCTCGCGCTGATACAAGCCATGGGACTCGAGGGGTCCACGGGGACCTGGGCGAAGGTCGAGGAGGACACGCAGGAACTGCGTGAGGCCATGTCCAGCAAGATGGTGGGATTCCATGAGATTCCCTCGGACGATCCTTACGTGAAGTCGGCCGTTGTGCAACTGGCGTTTCCGATACAGGCGTGGGGTGACAATATCCCGATGATGCTCCTTGCGGTAGCAGGAAACTGTTTCGCGTATTCCAAAAACATAATCCTCACGGACCTTTTCATCGGTAAAAACCTTCTGAAGAAGTTCCAGGGCCCGAAATTCGGAGTCGATGGAATCAGGAAACTTACCGGCGTGGAAGATCGCCCGCTTTCGCTGCACATAATCAAGCCCAAGATGGGGATGACTCCCGAACAGACCGCGAACCAGGTCGGCATGACCATCAAGGGCGGAGTTGACATGTGCAAGGATGACGAAATGCTCGGCGACGCCTTCAACAACACAATGGAGCAGCGCCTCCCGCTTGTTATCGACGTTATAAAGAAGCACCAGGACAAGACCGGAAAAGAAGTGCTGTACATGTGTAGCATCACCGATGAACCCGGCAAGATGGTCGACAAGGCTCTCAGAGCGGTCGAAATGGGCGCGAACGGCCTGCTGGTGGCGTATTCGGCCGGACTCGGGGCGCTGCGTGAGCTTACTTCGCATCCCGACATCAACGTGCCGGTCATGCTTCATGCCTCGCACATGATTGCGATGATGAAACAGATCGCGTGGCCCGTCCTCGCGAAACTCTGCCGTCTATGCGGCGCAGACCTGATGCTGACTCCCACGATGTGGTCGTCAATCCCGATGGTGTCGATGGAGGAAGGACTTCGGACTTCGTTCGTGAAACTGGCTGAATGGGGACACATCAAGCGCACGTTCCCGATGCCGTGCGCGGGTGTCTACCCGGGTCTCGCGGAAGTTATTATCGGAGAATACGGCAAAGACATCATAATACCGGCCGGCGGCGGAATGCTCGGGCATCCCGGCGGATACACGGCGGGCGCGGAGGCCTGGCAGCAGGCTATCGCCGCGGTCATGGCCGATGAAAAGCTTCCGGACGCGGCCCGAAAACCCGAAAACAAGGCCCTTCGCGGAGCCATTGAAAAATGGGGATACATGGAAAGACCCAAGGCCCCGTGGCTCAGGCTTGCCCCCGAATACCAACCAAAATCCATGAAGTTCGACTGAGAAAGATGGCGACTGCGATAAATATTCCCGATATGGGTACGACGGCCGACCGCGTGAATCTGGCGAGATGGATTGTTAAAAAGGGCGACAGCGTCGAGCGCGGCGACGTCCTTTGCGAGATTGAGACGGACAAAGCGGTGAACGAACTGGAATCGGTTGCCACCGGCACAGTTCTTGATATTGTGGTGCCCGAAGGCCAAGACGCCGAGGCGGGCGACACCATCGCCTACATAGGAGACCCCGGGGAAAATATTCCGGACTCTCCGGCTGAATCCGGCGCTGATTCCGGAGCTGGCTGTAGTACGGGTAAACAGGAGGTTCCCAAATCCAGATGCGCGGCTGAAACCGCTTCCGTACCGCCGGTGATCGCGAATCTCGCGAAAAAGCTCGGTGTTGATACAGGCGCCGTGCGAGGAACGGGTCCGGGCGGAAGAATCACGCGCGCCGATGTGAAAAAAGCCGCGGAATCCGGCGGTCGAAAAGCTCCGGAAAAAAACTGTTCCGACCCGGAATCGGCCGGCGGGCTGAGCCGTAACCGGAAACAGGTTGCGGCACAGGTTTCCAGAAGCCACCGCGAAATACCACCGGCCATTTTCCGCGCGGTGCTGGATATGTCCCGTCTGCTGGGACACAGGGAATCGCTTTCCGAAGACGGAAAGAAACCATGTGTCGACGCGCTGATGCTTAAAGCGATGTCCGATACACTTGTGGAGTTCACGGCGTTCAGGTCAAAGTTCGAAGGCGACCGGCTTTCCGTTTCCGATGATATAAACATCGCCGTCGCGGTGGCAAACGGGCCCGAACTGTATCTTCCAGTCGTCAAAAAGATCCCCGAAAAGAACGTCGCGGAAATTGACTCGGAAATAAGGGCTTTCGCGAAAAAGGCCGAAAAAGGCTCTTTTGTCCCCGAGGATCTTCAGGGCGCGAGTGTTTCTCTGAGTAATCTCGGGATGTTTCCCGCGCTTGTCTCTTTTACCGCGATCGTGCCCCCCGGACAGGCGGCCATTCTCGCGCTGGGAAGCGCCGCGGAAGCACCGGTGGTAAATGAAGGAAAAATAGCGATCGCGCGCATCGCCCAGGCGGAACTCAGCGTCGACCACAGAATGATCAACGGGTTCCAGGCGGCCGAATTCCTGTCAATCCTGAAAAAGAATGTCGAAAATATGGAAGGATGACCCTTTTGAGCAATAAAAACAAATACGAAAACAGTTTTCTGCTGGACCTTTACAGGAGAATGCTTCTGATAAGACGTTTCGAGGACAGGGTGAAGTTTCTTTTCCTCGAAGGCATCATGCCGGGCACAATACACCAGTGCCAGGGCCAGGAGGCCACGGCGGTCGGCGTATGTTTCGCGCTGCGGAACGACGACGTCATTACAAGTACGCATCGCCCGCATGGGCACGCGCTGGCCAAAGGCCTTACGGTCAGCGATCTTATGTGCGAACTTTTCGGACGCAGAACCGGATGCTGTAAAGGAAAGGGCGGCTCAATGCATGTCGGAGACCTCGATAAGGGAATGGTCCCCGCCGTGGCCATAGTCGGCGGCGGCGTCCCTATCGCGACCGGGCTTGCGCTCGCGTTTAAAATGCGCTCCGAGCAAAGGGTCGCAGTATCTTTCTGCGGCGACGGCGCGGTAAACGAGGGCGCATTTCACGAGGCCGTCAATATGGGCGCGATATGGGATCTGCCGGTCGTCTATGTGGTTGAAAACAACTTCTACGGCGCCTCAACACACGTTGACAGGGTCGTAAAGACCGGGACGATAGCCGAACGCGCCGCCGCATACGGTATTCCCGGCGTCAAAATCGATGGTAACGATGTCCTGGCAGTGTACGAGGCGGCCACCGATGCCGTGGAGCACGCCAGAAACGGCAACGGCCCGATGCTCCTCGAACTTGCCACGTACCGTATCACCGGGCATTCCAGGCGCGATCCGGCGGCATATCAACCAGACGAAGAAAAGGCGCGCGCGCTCGAAAACGAACCCTTAAAACGCTTTTCCGGGTATCTGCTGGACAACGGAATATCCACAAAAGACGGCCTTGAAAAAATCGGAAAAGAGATAGACGACGAGATAGAGGCAGCCGTGAAAAAGGCGATGTCGGACCCCGAACCTCTGCCGGAGGACGCGCTGAAAGATATTTTTGTAGATGAAATTGAACTGCAGTAAACACAGGAAGATAAAATAATGGCTGTAATGACCATAGCTGAAGCCTTGAGAGAGGCCGTATCGAACGAAATGAGGCGCGACGATCGCGTGTTCTGCATAGGCGAGGACATCGCCGTAAAAGGTGGCTGGGGAGGCGCTTTCACGGTGACTCTCGGGCTTGAGGACGAGTTTGGAGACCGGATGTGGAACACCCCTATATCGGAAAACGGCTTCACCGGGGTGGCGCTGGGCGCGGCCATGATGGGAATGCGACCGATAGCGGATGTGCAATACAGCGATTTCCTTTTCTGCGCGATGGACCAGATGGCGAATCAGGTCGCTAAAATGCGCTATATGTCGGGAGGGAAGCTCACGGTCCCCCTGGTTATGCGCGCTCCGGTCGGCGTGACCGGACGCGGCTCACAGCACGCTCAGAACATGGAAACATTTTTCCTGCCACTGCCGGGAATCAAGATATGCTGCCCCGCCACGGCATATGACGCCGTCGGGCTTCTCAGAACGGCGGTGCGTTCCGATGATCCTGTCATGATCTTTGAACACAAGCTGCTTTACGGGTCAAAGGGCGCGAGAAAAGAAACCGGTTCAGTCGATGCGTCCTCTGAGATTCCCGAGGAAGACTATACCATCCCGCTTGGGAAGGGCGTGATCAGACGCGAGGGAGGCGATGTGACACTGGTCGGAACACTGCTCATGATGCACCGGTGCATGGACGTGTCCAAAAAACTGTCTGAAGAAGGAATCAGCGCCGAGGTGATAGACCCGCGGTCGCTGGTGCCTTTCGACTGGGAACTGCTCGAGAAATCGGTCGCGAAAACCGGCAGGCTGGTCATTGTCGAGGAAAGCCCGAAACGTAACGGTATCGGCGCGGAAATCGCGGCAACCGCGGCGGAGAAGTTTCTCGATTTCATGCTGGCTCCCGTTAAACGCGTAGCCGCGCCGAACACTCCCGCCCCGTTTGCGCCCCCGATGGAGAAATTCTATATTCCCAGCGTGGACAGGATCGCAGAGTCGGTCAGAGAAAGCGTTGCCTGCTAGCAAGATATCGGGTTTTAGCGGTAGCTAATAAAGCCCGACAGCCTGCCAGGGACTTGAAAAGGATATGTCTAATTTATATATACAGCGACACGGCCAGAGCGAGACGAATGTCTCGAAGGTTTTCACCTGCCTCCGCCTGGACCCGGACCTCACGGATATCGGGCGCAGGCAGATTTCGGAAAGCGCGGCTTTCCTGGCGAAGAAAAACATACGCAGAATCGTTTCCAGCCCAGCGAAAAGAGCCGTCAGAAGCGCGGAAATTTTATCCGTACAACTCAAAGCGCCGGTCGAAACCGACCCCGATCTAATCGAGGTCGACGTAGGCGAACTTGAAGGCAAAAGCGAGACGGTGCCGGAAAATATCGGCATGTTCATGGAGTTCATGCGGGACTGGCTGGTCAAAGGCAATGACCGGCGGTTTTCGGGAGGGGAATCCCTGGCAGAGGTGCGTACGCGCGTCGAAAGGCTGCGCGAAAAATACTTCACCCCGGAAAAAGACGCAACCCTGCTACTGGGGCACTGCGCCCTTTTCGCCGTTATGACCGGGCTCGGAGGGGAATTCGAAAAAATAGAAGATCTCT
>CAZGYO010000132.1:0-7355 GCA_964530455.1 uncultured Victivallales bacterium | reverse complement strand
TATATCCCCCGATATTTTTCGCGTTCGCTGAAGGTTGTGAATCGGCTTTCAGGCGGGTGGAGAAGGCTACAATCGTCAGGAGCGTAGCCTTGATCAGGAGCTGTGATATATTCACTGATCTCATTCGAAACCCCTTCTCCTTTTCAGTGGTGATCCTGACTGAAGCGGTTAAACTGCAAAAACAGGAATTAAAATCTTTATAATCAGGACGATGCAGTTAATTACGACAGCAACTGTTTCGTGAATCCGTGATATCAAAAAAAACAATAAAATAGGGAGCCAATTAAAAAAACTCCGCTTTTAAAGTAATATACTCCCCGACCGGTATATTGTCCAGAAATCGCCGATGAAAGGCAGAATCAATTCGGGGTCAACGTGTATTCCCCAGCCATTTTTCAAAGAATTCGGCTGCGATGGGAGCGCATGTCCTCCCGCCGCTTTCTCCGTTTTCGATAAAAATGCTGAATGCGTAAAGCCTGTTTTCGTGTCTGCCGAAGCCTATAAACGCGGTATTTTTTCTTCTTTTGTCTTTAGGGCCCAGTTCTGCTGTCCCTGTTTTGCCGAAAAGTTCGATGTATGGGTTATCGGCTCTTTTGCCGGAGCCTTTTTCCCCGTGGACCACGGCGTGCATTCCCTGGCGCACGATGTCTATGGAGCGTGGGGTAGCGGCCAGTTTACCTGTAGTTTTCGGGACGGATCTGAAAATAGTCACCCCCATCGGTTCTTTTACGGATTTGAGAAGTCTGGGCCTCCATAGAGTGCCGCCGTTGGCTATCGCGGCGGAATACACAGCGGCCTGCACAGGGGTTACGTTTATAAATCCTTGCCCCATGGAAATCAGAGCGGTGTCAAATTTTGTCCATTGTTCATTCAGCCTTTGCCTCTTTTTTCTCCGGTCGGGCACAAGGCCGCTTTTTTCCGGTATGGGTAATCCGGTCTTTTTCCCGAGACCGGCGGAATACATCATCTCGGCGATCTTCTCCAGGCCGGTTTCCTGTCCGTTTTCCACGAAATAAACGTTGCAGGACTGTTCGATGGCTTCCCTGATGTTCAGATTACCGTGACCGCCGTAGCGCCATATCCAGCATCTTATTGGACGGTTGCCAATATATGATGCTCCGGTGCACATTGTTGTGTGATCTGGATCGATTCCGTTTTCCAGAAGAGCGAGAGCGACAAGCGGTTTGATTATGGATCCCGGTGTATATTCACCGAAGCAGGCGCGGTTCACAAGCGGGCGCGCGGGGTCTTCGAGAAGTGAATTCCAGTAACTGCTACTGAGTTTCGGGACGAAATTCTGCAGTTTGTACGAAGGTTTGGAGACCATTGCCAGGACTTCTCCGTTTTCGGCGTCCAGCAGGACGAAAGCGCCGGTTTTTTCTTCCAGGAGAGATTCTGCTGTTTTCTGGGCAGTGAAGTCTATTGTGCTTATGACATCGTTTCCGTGCAGCGGTGGCAGCGGCAGGGATATTTCCTCGAATACATATCCCCTGTGGTCGACGCGGACGAGTCTGCTTCCGGGTTTGCCTCTGAGTCCGCGAATGAGTTGCGGCGTTTCGGGTATGATGTTGTCGAATGCCTTTTCCAGCCCGTTGCGTCCGGTCATATCCGGGATATAGTAGAAAAAGTCCTCTCTGTCCGGAGTCCCGGCCGGGTCTTCGAACCCCACATATCCAATAATGTGCGAGGCCATGTCTTTTTCGGGATAGTTTCGGACCGGCAGAACCTCGATGGCGGCGCCTTTTATCGAAGTTATCATCTCCGCGACTGTCGCGAGTTCCCTGACTCCGAGGTTGCTGAAGACTGCAAGCGGAAGTGCGGGTTTCAGGTTGATGTGTTCAATGATATCCTTTTCGGTGATATCGTTTTTTCTTCCTATTGCCTGGCCGAGTTTCGTGATGGTTTCAAGAATATGGTTGATGGTTCTGGAACGGGATCCCGGAACGCGCATTTCGGCAAGGTGGAAGACGAGTTCATAACTGGGGATGTTATCGGCAAGCGCCCGCATGTCGGATGTGAAAATTCGGCCGCGTATTCCCGGAATCCTTATTCTGCGCACTGACTGGCGTCTTATCTTTTCCCTGTGTTTTTTTCCATGCCGTATCTGTTCATCCCAGAGGCGCAGGAGCAGGATTCCGTAGACAATCGCGGCGAAGGCAAGCAGGAAAAACAGTCTTGCCGGAATACTTTTTCCTTTTATCAAAGCCATATCAAATCTATGTCCGGTTTATGTTTTAATCTTCCTTCTGGACAAATCCAGGAACGTTTCGTATCCAAGCGATAAAGACATGTAGTCCAGTATAAGTATCGCGATTGGCGTGAACAGCGTGCCGGCGGCGATTGCCAAAAGCAGTTCGGCCGCAAGGACGGATGCTTCACCGGGGTTTTGAAGCGTGAATGTCGAGACGAGCAGTTGCGGAAAAACCGCGGTCAGAGCCACGGCGCCGCCGGGTAGCATCGTGGAGAAGGCATTTTTAGAAGTTTTTCCGGCAGACCAATAGAAGCTCATTACGCACACCGCGGCGAGACTGATGGGAGTGAGAAGCCAGGGCCTGCCGTACAGCGTATCCAGCACAATCCCGCATGTCGCCGCGAAGAAAACCGTAAGTTCCCAGCCGTGAACGGCTGCCAGGTAGAATACCAGTATGGCGGTCAGTGGGATCAGCAACCCCATGGATCCCAGTCCGACTTCCAGCAGTATTCCTGTAAAAAACACTACGAATATGTAAATAAAAAGACTCATTGTTCGGGAACCAGCACCAGCAGGACGTTTATTTTGTCGAAATCCGCGATCGGCGTAAAGGTGGCTTCGGCGTAGAGCTTGTCAATTAAGCGCAGTTCTGCGCTTTCACCGTTTCCGGCAAGAAAACCTACGAGCAGGCCGGGTGGAAGTTTTGAGCCCATTCCCGAAGTGACGACCTTTTCGCCGCTTTTGTATGGGACGTCCCTTGGCAGGTAACGGATGAGCCCGAAAAAGCCTTCTGCACGGCGTCCGCCGCCATTGAGTATTCCTGCCACACCGCTTTCCGGAAGATAGACGCTAAGCTTTATCTCTCTGGCGGTTATCGTGCTGAGCACCGCGCTGTGTCGGCTTACGGAAGTGATACGTCCTATGACGGCCAGGCGCGAGGCGGTCGTATTTGTGTCACGTTTTCTTGACAGCACGATGTTTCCTGCGGCAATGCCGTCTTCAGAGCCTTTGTTGATAGTCAGGCGTTTGTACCATGAGAGGGGATCTCTAACGAGGATCTGCGCGTAGACCGGTCGGTATTCCGGGGGAGGGGGGAGGTCGAGGAATTCCCTGAGGTCTCTGCGTTCGCGGTCGATTTTTTCAAGTTGTTTGAGCTGCAGTGAAAGTTCGTCGACCCGATTTTGTTCCTTTACCAGTCTTTCCGCCAGTTCCATTCTGCTCTGGCGCATCAGAGAAGATATTTTCCCCACGTTATACACGGTTGCTCTAGCGCCTTCGGTGAAGGAATAGTAGAAGTCCATTGAAAGCCTGGATATGGTTCTGCTGAAAAACAGTGAAAGAAGCGCAAAAACAAAGATTGCCGGAACAGTTGCCGCGATAATTTTTCTGCGTTTGCTTGTTTTCATCTGCCGTAGCTTTCGTCCTGTTCGGCCAGGTATTGGTCGAGTTCGGGCCAGAATGGCAATTTCTCCCATTCTCTTATGGTTTCTAAGTATATGTTATAGCGGTATGCCGGCGGGACGTATCGGCGTGAAGAGTCGAAAAGGTATTCTTCAATGCGGGATATCCGATAGAGTTCCTTGTAGAGATTATCCTCTGCGATTTTCATTGAGGTTCTGTATTTGTCGGGATCGGCGTACAGTGCGGTCCCGCAAATATTACTGATCTTCTGGAGCGCCGGATTGGCGATTTGCGGCGAACTGAAAGAGAGTTTTGCTATTTTTTCAAGAACTCCAGCCAGCACGATTTCCGGTTTGGATATTTCGTTTCTTTTATCTGCCAGGTCAGCCAGGAGGCAGATGGAATATTCTTTGGGGCTCTTATCGTCTTCCTCTCCTTTTCTGAGTTCGCAGGATATCTTGTTTATTTCCCGGAACCGGTCCCGGATCCAGGCGGCGGTGCCGGGGCTGAAAAGGTTCATGGCATGGAAGCGGGTCTTTTCTCTGATCCATTCTTCCTGTCTTGATTTCTCCGTGATTCCGGGTCCGGACTTGAGTGCAAAATGCCTGGTCAGGGGTGTGATGGATTTTTCGAGAGCATTGGCGTGGGATATTCCGGCGGCTGTCATTGAAAGGTAGTTTTTAAAGCATTCCCTGCCGTTTTTTTCCTTCACGTATATCTCCAGAAGAAGTTCTCCGGTTTCCGAGAAATATTCAAAAGCGGCCTTGTCCGAATAGTCAAGGGAGGACAGGTGCATTCTGGTGAAGTCGGGATACCGGCCTTCCAGAAGAAAAGCGCGGGTTGCCGGGAAAAGCAGGATTCCGGATGCGCCCCCGCCTTTCCCGTGTCTGGCCATACGCCTCAGCAGGCCGGCGGCGACCCATCGGGGTATTCCCGCCGGGGACTCATCGGGTTTGATCCCGTTTCTCCTGAGAAGCATAGCGGACATCAGTCTCGAATGTATTTTAAAGTCATCCTTCCATAGCTCCAGGTCTGACGGCAGAACGATGTGAAGGTATTTTGAACCGGCAAAGACTTGCAGGTTCCGCAGCACTTTCTTTTCAGTGAATGCTATTCGGCAGTCGATTATGTTATCCCCGGGGTTCAGAAAAGAGGCATATGCCGCTGCCCTGTCCATGTCCCTGAAAAAACGTTCTATCCAGTTTTTGTCTCGTTCCGGATGTTCGCTCTCGATAAGCAACGCGGGTGCTCTGGACCTGGTGGCTTTCCGCGGTGCGGCGAAGCTTGCCGTGAGTGGCAAGAAAAGCACGCAGAGAACGATTATGAGTGTATTTATCCTAAACATCTTCTATAGCTCGGAGTTTTTCCATTTCAGCGGTCACTTCCGCCGGTCTTATGGAATTCAGGCAGCGGTAATGGCCATGGTTGCAGACTCTGTTGAAACAGGGCGCGCATTCCTGTCTTTTGCGAAGAACAGTCCATTTCTCCGATATGGGGCCTGTTGCCATCGGGTCGGTGGAAGCGAATACGGCAACGCCGGGGAGGCCGAGTATAGCCGCGAGGTGCATTATTCCGCTGTCGTTAGAGAGGCACATGTCGCACTTTTTAAGGGCCCAGATCAGTTCTCCCAGACTGGTTTTGCCGGTGAGGTCCACGGTGTCCGCTGGCGGCAGGGATTCTGTTATTTGTGCGGCGACCGGCTTTTCGGCATCGGTTCCGAAGATGGCGATCTTCCAGCCTTTTCGGGCCCATGTTTCGCATATATCGCGATAATTTTCCGCCGACCACATTTTTGCGGGCCCGTATGCCGCGCCCGGGGCAACGGCAAGAATCCGGCGTTCTTCGTTTTCAAGGGGGAAAAGGACATCCCGGCTCAGGCATTCGTAGTCTACCGGATCCCGGAATTCGGGCATTGAACCATCCCATTCCGGGGCGCCCAGGGCCTGGGCGTATGCAAGATATTTTGCCGCGTGATGTGGCGGATTGTCGCGGCGTGGTTTCATTTTTGAGTGCGTATTCCATGCGTGTGTGAGAAGTATTCCCCGGCAACGTGCCGCTGCTCCGTACAGTCTGGGTATGCCGGCAAGGCGGAAATACAAAGCGTCGCGGAACGAGTTGTTGAAGAACAGCCCTATGCCCGGGCGCAGTTTTCTGAGTTCTGCGAGTTCCCGGGCCGTCCAAGCCCTGTGGCTTTCTTCAAGCACGACAAGTCTGTCAATGAACCCCAGAGCCTCGAAAAGATCTTGGATATTCCCGGGGACGACCACAAAGAGGCCGCAGTCTTCCGGGATAGATCTGTTCAACTGCCATAAAGCCGGGATACACATAGCGGCGTCGCCGAGCCAGTTAGGCACGCGCACCGCTATCCCGTCACGCCAGTCGCGGATGTCCAGCCGGAGGGGCTCCAGTTCGGGTACCGCTTCCGGCGAAAAAAAGGACTTCTCTTTATTTGCTGTTTCGGCTGTCATCTTTTTTATGCCCGGATGCCACCTTGAGATGAATTGAGGCCTGGTCGACGTCCTTGTCACCTCTTCCGCTCAGATTGAGTATCACGATGGAATCCCGGTCGATATTCTTTGCGTTTTTGATGATCCAGGCCACGGCGTGGCTGCTTTCAAGCGCGGGCAGTATACCCTCCGTGCGGTTTAGCATGACGAAAGCTTCGAGAGCTTCCTCGTCGCTGACCTTGGAATATTCTATGCGGCCCAGGTCTTTCAAATAGACATGTTCAGGTCCCACTGCGGCGTAGTCCAGCCCCGCCGAGACCGAGTGGGTCAGGCCTATCTGGCCGTTTTTATCCTGAAGTACAAAAGTGCGTGTCCCCTGCAGTATCCCCAGGCGCCCTCCTGAAAATCTCGACGCGTGTTCGCCGAGTGCTTCGCCGAGTCCGCCGGCCTCGACTCCGACCATTCTCACGTCATTGTCGGCAAGGAAAGGATGAAACAGCCCAATTGCGTTGCTTCCGCCGCCGACACATGCGAGGAGCAGGTCGGGCAGCCTTGATTCCTTATCCAGAATCTGTTTGCGAGCCTCTCTGCCTATACAGCTCTGGAAATCACGCACAATCATGGGAAAAGGATGTGGTCCAAGAGCTGAACCAAGGACATAATGGGTATCCCCGCTTCTCGAAACCCAGTCGCGAAGAGCCTCGCTTATCGCCTCCTTCAAGGTCTTCTGTCCGGCCGCGACCGGCATCACTTCCGCACCCAGCAGCTTCATGCGGGTGACATTAAGAGCCTGGCGTTCCATGTCGACTTCGCCCATATATATGACGCACTGAAAACCGAACCTTGCCGCGGCTGTTGCAGTGGCGACTCCGTGTTGACCGGCCCCGGTTTCGGCGATTATTCTTTTCTTTCCCATGCGCTCCGCGAGGAGGACTTGTCCCAGCGAGTTGTTCAGTTTATGTGCGCCTGTATGGCAGAGATCTTCACGTTTAAGATATATTTTGGGGCCTCCCAGTTCGCTGGAAAGCCTTTCTGCGTGATAGAGCGGGGTAGGGCGTCCCACGAAGTCTCCAAGCAGCTCAGTGAAACGTGCGTTAAACTCATCGTCCGCCGCTGCCTCCAGGTAGACTTTTTCGAGTTCCTGCAGAGCCGGAACCAGCGTTTCGGGAACATATCGTCCGCCGTAAAGGCCGAAGTAGCCGCTTGCGTCGGGTTGTGTATATCTTTTTTCTTTCATCATGGCAATATCCTGCTTATTCTCGGTAGTGTTTCATCTTTTCTGTAAAATCTGTCACGAGTGTTCGCCGAAGAGTTAT
>CAZGYO010000131.1:5011-7369 GCA_964530455.1 uncultured Victivallales bacterium | reverse complement strand
GCCGGTGCCGAACCGGATATTATGGCATAGATACCATTAATGAAAATTTCAGGTCACTCCGCCCGGAGCACTACGATGGGATCCTGTCGAGCCGCTTTCCACGCGGGATATGTCCCGAAGACTATTCCGACGATCCCTGAGATAAGCAGTGAGACGAATATGTTCCAGAAGGTGAAGACGGTCGGCCACTGCGCGTAGTGCGTTATTATAACGGATATGGCGATTCCCAGCAACACGCCGATCAGGCCGCCGATTACTGTAAGCGATACCGCCTCAACCAGGAACTGGTGGAGTATGTCTTTTTTTCTAGCGCCGAGAGCCATTCTGCATCCTATCTCTCTGCGTCTTTCATATACGTTTGCCAGCATTATGTTCATTATGCCGATCCCCCCGACCAGCAGGGATATGCCGGCAATCGAGCTCATTACTACGGTGAATATCCGCTGTGTGCGTTCCCTCTGGTAGAAGAGGTTGAGCGGAACGAACAGGTCCCAGTCCTTGACTTCCCTGTGTGTTTTTTCCATGTAGCGTGATATACGTTTAGCGGTGTCCGTGGCATAGGACACGTCCTCAGTCTTTATGAGAAAGATATCGTGTTCCACGTCCTGAATGGAGGCGCGTCTTCCCTCCCTTTGCAGAGAGGTGTTTCCAAGGACGGCTCGGGACGTGGTCATCGGGATATATATTACATCGTTTAGATTGTTAAGATTCGCCACCTGCATGCCCCTTCTGTCTTCAACGACGCCGACAATGCGGAAGACGGTTAACTCGACGCGGATGGTTTTTCCTATAATATCGGTTGCGCCGAGCTGGAAAAGTTTGCGTTTTACGTTTCCGCCGACGACACAGACCGTGGCCGCGTTATCGTAGTCGAGCGGGTGGAGCATTCTGCCGCGTACAAGGTTCAGGTTAAGAGCTTCAATAAAGCCTTCGCTTACGCCGAGGAGCCGCAGGTCCAGGCGTTTTGTTCCACGGAGTATTTTTTTTCTCGCGTCACGGGCGGTGTGAACGTCCGCTATATTGTCCATTTTTTGAATATTTATAAGGTCGGTGCCGGTCAGCCCGAAAGCCTCTATCATACTGATATTGCTCTCGGAAGACTCGTCTTCCCCCTCGGACGGGGGCTTTTTGGTGTATAGCACGATGTTGTCGATTCCCATGGCCTCAATCTGCGCCAGTGATTCGCGTTTCGCGCCCTCCGATATTGCGAGCATGGATATAACGCTGCCCACCCCGAATATTATCCCAAGAGAAGTGAGAAAGGAGCGCACCTTGTGCAGAAGAAGGTTGTGAAGACTTAGACGTATTGTGTCGCGCATGTACATCAGTTGTTCTCCACGCGGCCGTCCCTGAGGCGTATAGTTCTTTCAAAAAATGATTCGAACTCGGGGTCGTGCGTCACCATTATTATCGTTGCGCCCTGATCGTGGAGGTTTTTCAGGAGCCTCATTATGTCGGCGCTCGTGGCTTCGTCAAGATTTCCCGTGGGTTCGTCGGCCAGTAGAAATGAGGGGTTGTTGGCCAGTGCTCTCGCAACCGCGACCCGCTGCCGTTCTCCTCCGGAAAGCTCGGAAGGTTTGTGGCTGAGCCGGGGGCCGAGCCCGACTTCCCTTGCCAGCGCCTTTGCCTTTTTCTTGCGTTCGGCAAGGTCTACCTCTCCGTAAACCATCGGCACCTCTATGTTCTGTTCGACGCTCAGATGCGGGAAAAGATTGAAGCTCTGAAAGATGAAGCCTATCTGCGAGTTCCGCAGTTTCGCCATTGTGTCGTCTTCGAGTTCGGCGACGTTTTTCCCGTTCAGAATATATCGTCCTTCGGTCGGCCGGTCCAGAAGTCCGAGTATGTTGAGCACAGTCGATTTGCCTGATCCTGAAGGTCCCATGATTCCGACAAACTCGCCCCTGGCTATGGATATTGATATTCCGTGGAGTACGGGAACGCTGACGCTGCCCAGGAGGTATGTCTTGTACAGCTCCTCGAAGCGCACGATGTTTTCAGAATCTTTTTTTTTAAGATCACCTTTTTCGGGCGGATTTTTTTTCATGTCAAAAACTATCCGCCTGTTTTACCCTGGAAAGGGCGGTAGAGGTAGATGATGTCGCCCTCCGAAAGTCCGCTTTTAATATGCACGTATTTGTCGCTTGCCCTGCCTATTTCGACCTGGTTTTTTTTATATCCTGAAGATGTTTTCATGTAGACGTAAAACATTCCCTCATCCTCGAAAACGGCTTCGACCGGGACAAAGAGCACGCCCTCGAGCGTCTCTGTGATCACCTCGACTTTTACAGTCATGCCACTGACGAGTTTCTCGGGAAACTTTGCGAATCTTACTTTCGATTTGTATATTTTCGGCGATGA
>CAZGYO010000131.1:0-5001 GCA_964530455.1 uncultured Victivallales bacterium | reverse complement strand
GTTGGCTATAGATTCCGGCTGAACTATCACGGGGAATCCGAGTTTCGCCCTGGACCTGTATTTTTCCGAGAGGTCGAACTCCACGATAAGTTCGCTCATATCCGGGATAGTCAAAAGCACCTGCTGCCGGCGGACGTCCATTCCCACTTCTATATCGGTCCTGCGCCATCTTCTGTCCGGATCGCCGTAAAGCACGACCCCGTCGACCGGTGCGACCAGTTTCATCTGCTCCATGTAGCCCTTGTGCGTTTGCAGGTCCTTCTCCGTCCGGCGTATTCGCATTTCAAGCCGAAGGATATTGGTCTTTATCTGGGAAAGTTCGGAACTTGCCTTGACCTTTGTTTTCTCCAGGTCAAGTGCGGCCTGGGCGATCTTGTTTTTAAGGTCCGTAAGTTTATTGGGATATGTATAGCGTTTGAAAAGTTTTCTATCGAGCACAGCGTTCTCGTAGTTGTTTTCCGCTGTCAGCATATTCTGCTTGTAGTTCAAGAGCTGTTGTTTTGCTTCCTCCTCCTCGTCCTGGTTGATGTAGACCGTGTTCAACATCTCGTTCTGGAAAGAGACATATTTTTTTCGCGCCTCCTCGTATTTGCGCTCGGTTTCCGAGCGGGTCAAGTCATACTGGTCCATGGCTTTGGGTCCTTCGAGTTTACGGTATTTCTCGTAATTTTCCATGGCCATGTTCAGGTTGTCTTTCGCGGCGCGTATTTCCGCTGTGTTGCTTGCTTCCTTTATCCTTTTTTTCTCGAGTTCTATCTCCAGTTCCCTTTTACTGTTTTCAAGGTTCAGGTCCAGGTCGTCTATCTTTACTTCAAGTTCGTCAGTTTCGAACTTGGCCAGGATCTGGCCTTCCTTGACCTTCTCGTTTTCCTCGATCACCCACAAAAGTTTCGTATTGAAGGCGGCTTCGAGGGCGAGTTTGTGTTTCGCCTTTGCGTTGACGGAACCGGACTGCGAGAATCCTATCTGAAAGTCACCTCTTTCCACACGGTAGAAACGGTCCGGATGTGATTTATTTCTGGGGCTTTTTTTTCCGCATCCGCCTGAAGACGCGCAGGCTGCCGCAAAAAGAAGAATCAATAGGAAAGGTCGCGGCGCGCATTTCGGAGCTGCCGTTTTTTTTATATATGTCATGTAGCGTTGGAAAAGCATGTTTCTGTATTGGCCGGGGTTTACTTCTCTTCTTTTTTATCGGGAAAGATGACCCCTGACTTCTTCAAAATCTTTCCCGCGCCCCTGGATTCCCTGACGACTTTTTCCGGGTCGTAGAATGTCTGTCCTTCCTCGAGAATGTGGATTTTCAGGAAAAAGACCAGTTGAGTCAGTTCCTCGGATTTGTATTCCGAAGAAAAGAGCGTGCCGAGAATAGGAATGTCGCCGATGATCGGCGGTTTTCTCGTCGAATGGTTCTCCTCGCTGGAATAGAGTCCTCCCAGCATGATAACCTCGCCGTTCTTTGCCGTGAGGGTAGTCTTGATGTTCCGGAGAGATATGATCGGGTTATTGAATGTGACCCCGCTCTGGACAAATGTTTCCGTACGCGTGACCGTGCTCACTTCGGGGTTCACCGAGAGTCTCACGGTGTCCTCGTTGATGATATCGGGGGTTACATTGAGCTTGACGCCGATACGCTTAAATTCAATGGACGTAGATACTGTTCCGGAAGCAAGCTGGCTCGACTGTATAGGAATCTCCTCCCCTGTGATTATGCTCGCAGTCGTGCCCAGATCCACGATCAGGTTGGGTGAAGAGAGTATCTTCACGTCCCTGGCGGTTTTGAGCCAGCGCAGGAAAACGTTGAAGCGCCTGTTGGTGTCGCCATCGTCGCCAGATGCGTACGGGAAAAAGTCCAGATTGGCTCCCTGTCCGGTATTTCCTCCTGTGCCGCCGAGGGGGTTGGGGGAGGGGGAGCCAAGATTGTATCCGTAGACTGAAGTGATATTCTGGTCGGCCTGGAATTTTGCGTAGTCGATGGAAGTCTCCCTTTCCACGCCGTCGTCGACAAATACCTCTACAACCTTTGCTTCTACGAGAATCTGCGGCGGAAAGATATCCATTGCCAGGATGATTTCCTTGAGTTCGTCGATCTTTTCCCCTCTATCGTGTACTACCACCAGATTCTGATCCTCCGCGATTTCTACGGCGCCCGAAGGCGATATGACGCTTTCCAGGGCGTCGACCATTGTGTCGGCCTTGATGCAGCGACACTTGTAGATGATGGTTTTCATTCCCTCGGCGCCCTCGACAATCTTCAGGTAGGGTTCGAGCTTTTTTTTATCTGTTTTCTCAATGTCGCCGTCCCTGAAAAGTGTCTTCAATTCCCTGAGGACGGAATCGATCTTGCGAGTGTCTTCGCCTTCCGCTCCGACGCTGAACGCGGAGATAAAGACGAGAATCATGAATAGTCTGTATTTCATATGCGTACTTTTAAATTTCTTTTGTATTAATAAAAATCATTATACAGAGATGATTTACGTGCAGATTCGACAAAGGCGCGGTTCTTTCAGAACCTTTTCGAATATGCACTGGCTAATCACAGCAACGCTCTTCAGATTAGAATACTGCGCTCCGGAGCTGAATTCAAGCAGGCTTGTTCCGAAAAAGCGCCGGGCTAATCTCCGTCTACAATAAGAAAAACGCCCCAGTCGCTCTGCGAAAGCTCCAGTTTCTGGTGTTCGGGTGTGTTTTCCGGCTGAAGTTCCCATCCGCTGATAATGTCCCTTGGGGTTTTGGTGAAGAATTTTGCAGGGAAAGTGATTTCAAGGCTTTCTTCCGGGTCTTCGGTGAAAATGAATGCCGCATTATTCCCCGAGATCCGGCCGGTTATAGCGTGGAACAGGCCGTGTTTACCGTTGGCGGCTCGTGTTTCCGGCGTGACACCGTATTCTGAAAGAAGATAAAGGACAAACTCTTCAAAGTCGCCGCAGAACGGCGCGAGGTCGGGATTGTTCCGTGAGGATCCCTCCTGATAGGCATCGCCCAGGTAAGCGCCGCAGAGAATTGCTTCGCCTTTTCCAGCGGATACTTTTACGGCGAGTTCACCTTCGTGATTTTCGCCCATCGAAATTCCGCCACTGCCCTGCATTGGGGTTATCCACTGTTTCGCGGGAAGCTCAAACATTTTGTCCCCGAGTTTCAGGTTTACGCTGCTGCCTTCAAGTTTCCTGCGTCCTGTTTCAGTGTATCCGGTCAATTCCGCGGTGAAGCGGTCTTCGGCATAACGGTATATGCCTGCACTTGAAAAGGCCCCGCATTCGGATTCGCAGAATATAGTTCCGCCTTCCTGCACAAAGTCGCGGAGCCGCGCTGCGAGATCTTCATCCACAACGCCTGTCCTGGGGAGGAAGAGGAAGCGGATGCCTTCAAGCCGCTCCAGGTGTCCGGGCTCGACTATAAGGTACGGAATATTCAGGCGGGCGAGCGCCCTGCAGTATCCGAGAACGGCATTCTTCGCGGTTTCTCCGGTGGTTTCGGCGTTCCAGTGCAGGTAGTATGATTCCGGATTGAACAGAACCGCGGTTTGGGGCCTGCGCGGAGCAAACTCATCCAGCTTGTCGCCGTATTTGTCGATGATGGTGCGTGTCTTGCACATCGCGTCAAGGCGTTCCGCGGCGTATCCGTCGGAACCGGACATTCCGAAGCCCGCGGATTCATGGCCAAAAACCTCGTCCCGCCAGCACCAGAAGAGTATTTTTTCAGCTTTTCTGCTGATTCCGCCCCATAGCCATTTCTGCTGCTGGTGTGCGCGTACCGGTTCCTGTACGCTGAACGCGGCGGCGGAGCGTCCGCCCTGAACTTCGCTGAGCCATATCTTTTTTTCTCCCGCCGCTGAAGCGGTACAGTCGATGCGGTTGAAATAGTCGAAAATGTCCAGGCATTGCCAGTTCGGGAAACTCGAGGTGCCTATTCCGTCGATCTCGTCGACCATGTTCCAGTCGTTGCCCCGGTGCAGGGCGGTGTTGACTCCTCCGTCCCCGTGCATTACGGATGGTTGACCGCCGTGTACGGTGACCGTTCTCTCCGGATCCAGCCCTTTCACAAGCTTGTAACGTTCCACGGCGTGTTGCGTAGTACGCCAGGTTATGAATCTTTGAAAGGCCATCATCACCGTATAGGGGCTGCCGGCTTTCTTGCCGGGGCGTATCTCGTCCCATGAACCGTAGCGCCGCTGCCACGCCCGGTTCAGTCCATCAAGACCTCCATATCGGGAATCCAGCCATCTGTGAAAGCGCTCCATTGTATGCGGGCAGTAGCACACTATGCCGTCCGCGCCCACGTTCCATCTGAGTTCGTTCCAGACATCCCATCCGACTATATTTCCGGTTGTTCTGTAGCGCTCGACTGTTTTGCTTATGAAATTGAACATTCTTTCGCGGATGCCGGGATGGTCTATACAGCCCCCGGGGGTCAGTCCGAAATGGCATTCGACGCGGTTGGCGGACAGTACCTTGTTGCCGAAACTGTCGATCATCTCGCTGTCCGGTTCTTCGCGATGGATCCAGTATGGATGCACCGCGGCTATTGTGCTTAGAACAACCCCGAGCCCGTGTTTTCCCGCTGTTTCGACAAGGCGGTCATAGTCTTCGAAATTGAATTCGCCGGGCACGGATTCGACCCAGGCCCACTTGACCCAGAGCTGAACGGCGTGCAGCCCGCTTTCGGACATTCTTCGCATATCCTCCTGCCAGTATCTGCTGTTCGGGAAAGGGGGGCGGTAGTATTGAGCTCCTATCTGTATCATGGTCTTTCTCCTCAAAAAGTTGTGTCGCACGTGCGTATTGCGTTTTTAACCCGGAATTTTCACACGGTACGCTGTGGCAACTGCCTTTTTTAAGTGAATTGCTTCGCATCCGCACCGCAGGGGGAATCTCATGGATTCACATGAAATTAAGCTATTCCACGGTCAGCTGAAACGCAAGTAAAACTATAAGATCAATCCGGTTTAACCCGCATATTTCAGATATGTAGTTTGTCAAGTTTTCAGAAGGATACATTCAGAAT
>CAZGYO010000130.1:0-7391 GCA_964530455.1 uncultured Victivallales bacterium | reverse complement strand
CATATTCAGTGAACCACGTCGGGGTCGGGGCTGAGACACTCGAAGACTGTCCAGTGCTGACCCCGGGCAAACTTTGAATAATAGAGCCGATTTTATTGTGTTTTTGTGGCTAATGTCACGGATTAACGAAAAAAACAAAATCTTTAATGAATCTGCCGCATCTTAAAATTGGAAAACTTGAAAGCCGTTTCCCGGTAATACAGGCAGGGATGGGTGTCCGTGTAGGTAATGCGCGTCTTGCCTCTGAAGCCGTGAAATGCGGAGCCTACGGCACCATTGCAAGTGTCGGGCTCGGGGACATCGAAAAGTCGAAGAGCGATTTCGTCAACGAGTCAAACCGGGTCCTCAGAGAACAGATACTGGAGGCGAGGAGGCTCTGCGGGGAAAGCGGCCCGCTGGGGATCAACGTTATGGTGGCTTTGTCCAACTACGAATCCATAGTGAGGGAAAGCGTGGCCTGCGGCGTGGATTTCATAATATCCGGGGCGGGACTGCCGATATCGCTGCCGGAATATGTCAAAAATCCGGATATTGCCCTTATTCCGGTAATATCCGGCCCGCGGGCGCTGAAAATTCTTCTCAGCGCATGGAAAAGGCGCTATAAAAGGAAACCTGACGCGGTTATCGTGGAGGCTGCCAACTGCGGCGGACATCTCGGGTTCAGCATGGATCAGATAGAAAATCCGGCTGAACACAGTCTTGAAAAGCTCTATACTCCCATAAAGTCGATGATGGAGCAGTTCGACTGCGGCTCGATTCCGCTTGTTGCCGCAGGCGCGGTGGCTTCTCCGGAAGACATTCGCAGGGCGCTTGACGCCGGTTATTCAGGTGTACAGATCGGCACGCGTTTTATTGCTGTAGATGAAGCCGGTATTGACCGGGCGAGCAAAGAGGTTTTCGTGAACGCGGGCAACAGCGAGATCGTCGTAATCAAAAGCCCTGTAGGACTTCCGGTAAGGGTGCTGAAAACACCCCTTGTCGAAAGAGTCATGCAGGGCGAAAAAGAAAAGTTTTCCTGCCCCTATCGCTGCCTGAGAACATGCAACCCTAAAAAGGCCCCGTTCTGCATAGCCAAGGCGCTGCTGTCCACCTGGGAGGGCGATGTGGAAAACGGGCTTTACATGTGCGGAAACAACATCGATTCCGTCGACAAAATCATTCCGCTTAAAGAGTTTTTTGACGGCCTGGAAGATTAAACCTAAATGCTTTTTTCAGGAGCATTCCTCCCATCGGTTTTTTTCGCAAAGCACAGCTTCAGTTCCTCGATCCAGCAGAAGAGAACGGGAACTACGAATATGCTTATGAGCACAACAAGCATACCGCCGAAGGACGGTATTGCCATGGGAACCATTACATCCGAACCGCGTCCGGTCGATGTGAGCACGGGTATCAGTGCGAGGATGGTTGTCGCGGAAGTCATCAGACAGGGCCGAACGCGACGTTTGCCGGCTTCCAGGACCGCTTCGCGGATGCCCTCGCGCGTATCCGGCGCTTTGTTCCGGAGCAACTGCGTAAGATAGGTGCCCATGACCGCGCCGTCGTCGGTTGCGATTCCAAAAAGCGCCAGGAAACCGACCCAGACCGCGACGCTCAGGTTGATCGTGTGTATTTGAAAGAGGCTGCGCATCTCGACCCCGAAAACGCTGAAATCCAGGAACCAGGGCTGACCGTAGAGCCAGATCATCAGGAATCCGCCACCCCAGGCCACGAAGACTCCCGTGAAAACAAGGAAGGTCGTGGAAATCGACTTGAAGTGGAAGTAGATGATCATAAATATGACGAAGAGCGCCAGGGGGAGAATGATCATCAGGGTTCTTGCCGCCCGGAGCTGGTTCTCGTAGCTGCCTGCGAACTTGTAGCTGACCCCGCGGGGCAGGGAAAATTCTCCGCTGTCGATCTTGGACTGCAAATACGCCTGGCACTGTTCGACCACATCCACTTCGGCATAGCCATCCTTCTTGTCGAAGACCACATAGCCGACCAGGAAGGTGTCCTCGCTTTTTATCACCTGCGGACCCCGCACGTATCTGATTTCCGCGAGTTCGGTTATGGGAACCTGCTGAGCGCCACTGCCGGAAACGAGTATTTTCGACATCGCTTCAATGCTGTCGCGGAGTTCACGCTGGTATCTGACGCGGACCGGGAACCGTTCGCGGCCTTCAACGGTCCTCGTGATGTTTTTCCCGCCGATAGCGATTTCAACGACATCGTGAAACTTGCGGATCGGCACTCCGTAACGGGCTATGGCTTCTCTGTCGGGGACTATTTCAAGGTATGGTTTGCCAACGATGCGGTCGGCCACTACGGCAGAGGGCTCGACGGACGGCACCTCTTTCAGGAACTTTTCTATCTGGAGCCCGACTTTCTCGATGGTGTCCAGGTCAGAGCCTTTTACCTTTACGCCCATCGGCGCGCGCATACCGCTCTGGAGCATTACAATCCTTGCCGCGATCGGCTGCAGTTTCGGCGCCGAGGTGCTGCCCGGGATTTTCCCTGCCTTTACAATCTCTTTCCATATATCGTCCGGGCTTTTGATGTGTTCACGCCATTGCCGAAACGGCCTCCCGTCGGGATCGATAATCAGTTCGCCGCCTTCGTCGCGGACGAAGTTTCCTGCCCCGGCATCGTATTTGAAGTTTATCCGGTGTCCGTCCTTGTCGGTGCTGTATTCCGGCTTGTAGGTTATTACGGTCTCTATCATGGAGATGGGGGCGGGATCGAGCGGGGTTTCCGCCCTGCCTATTTTGCCGACGGCTGAATCTATTTCGGGGATCGCCTCAAAGGCCATGTCCTGTTTTTTGAGTATGTCGAGCGCCTCGCCGATAGATGCGTGTGTCATTGTCGTCGGCATCCAGAGATAGGATCCTTCGTCGAGCGGAGGCATGAACTCCTTGCCCAGCCCGGGAAACTTATCTGCCATAAACTGTGCGGGCGGTGTCTTTAGCGCCGGATCCGGCAGCCAGCCGAATATCTTCGGGAACCCCTGCCATATCATAGCTCCGAGAAAAAGCAGGAAAAGCGGCAAAGAGATGAAAACAAGCTTGTGTCGCAGGCACCATGAAAGAATCCGGCTGTAGAAAATCAGAAAGACGCGGAAGAATCCGAGCAGGCCTCCAATCAGCGCCACAACAAAAATTCCGTTTTTGAGAAGACCGCGCTCGGGGCCAAGCGGTTCCCAGTATGCGGTGAGCAGAACGGTGACCAGGGCTATCGCAAGAACACTGGCGCCGACAGGCCCGAATCTGCTGAACCGTTCCGGGAGATACTCCTCAAAAAGCCGGTAGGCGCCGAAAAGAGCCAGTATAATCCCGACCCACCAGATAAGCCAGGCCGCAACTGCCAGACCAGCGAGAATAAGGCCTATATCAACAGCCTTGCGCAGTTTCCGGCTGGATATTTTTCCGCAGAAAAGCACGTATGCAGCCGGGGGCAGAACGGTCAGAGCTATGATTACCGATGCGATAAGCGCGAACGTCTTCGTGTAGGCGAGAGGTCGGAATAGTTTGCCCTCGGCGCCGATCATGGTAAATACAGGAGCAAAACTCACGACCGTCGTTAAGACCGCCGTCAGGACGGCGCTGCCCACTTCACTGACCGCGCGGTGGACTATCTCGAGTTCGGACTCTTCTCCCTCATCCTGCTCAAGATGCCTGAGAATATTCTCGCAGACCACCACCCCCATATCGACGATTGTTCCAATTGCTATCGCTATGCCGGAAAGCGCCACTATATTGGCCTGCACGTTGAAGAATTTCATGCCGATAAAACAGAGAAGAACCGCGAGCGGCAGCATGCCGCTTATAAGCACACTGCTGCGCAGGTGCATCACCATTACCAGTATCACGATAATAGTGACGAGGATTTCCTGTGCTATCGCTTCGTTGAGAGTCCCGAGCGTTTCGTATATGAGCCCTGTCCGGTCGTAGAACGGCACGACGGTTACCTTGCTCATAGTGGCCCATTCCGGCCATTTCCCGCGCGGGACGGAGCGCAGGTGTGCGAGCCAATCTTTATTATTGATTTCGGCTCCGCGGTATGCCTCGAAACCATGGGCTTCAGCGTAACTCTTTATGGTATTCTGGTCGGCGGCTTTTCTGTCGATCAGCACTTTAGACGGGAGGGACTCTCTGGTCTCCTTGATTCTGGCCTTGACATTGTTGATCACCTCCAGTGGATTGTCTCCGTAACGGGCTACGACCACGCCGCCCACAACCGATGCACCGCCCTTGTCAAGAGCGCCCCGCCTGCTTTCCGGGCCGAGGGAAACTTCGGCCACGTGCTCTATCAGGACCGGGACATTGTCGGCTCCGACCTTGACGACGCTTTTACGGATGTCTTCCAGGTTCTTGATAAAGCCTATCCCCCGTATAAAATATTCCACCCTGTTGATTTCAAGGGTCTTTGCGCCGACATCGATATTGGCGGACATTACAGCGTGGTAGACCTGCTCGAGAGTAACGCCGTAGGCACGCATGGCGTCCGGATCGACGTCTACCTGGTATTCCTTGACGTATCCGCCGATGGATCCGACTTCGGCCACGCCGTCGGCGGAAAGCAGCCAGTAGCGAACGTACCAGTCCTGGATTGTGCGCAGTTCCTCCGGATTCCACCCGCCGGTCGCGTTGCCGTCCGGGTCCCTGCCCTCGAGAGTATACCAGTATATCTGGCCGAGAGCAGTAGCATCCGGTCCGAGAGTGGGCTGCACGCCCGCGGGGAGCGTACCCGCCGGCAGGCTGTTGAGTTTTTCCAGCACCCGGGTCCGCGACCAGTAGAATTCGACGTCCTCCTTGAAGATAATATAGATTGAGGAGAACCCGAACATCGAATAACTTCGAACCGTCTTGATGCCCGGTATCCCGAGAAGAGATACCGTGAGCGGGTAACTTATCTGGTCCTCGACGTCCTGAGGTGAGCGCCCCATCCACTGGGTAAATACGATCTGCTGGTTCTCGCCGATATCCGGTATGGCGTCAACCGGGACAGGATAACGCTCTATTTCCCCTGTGTCCCAGTCGAACGGCGCAACCAGAATTCCTGCAAAGACAACAGCTAACAAGAACATCCCCACGACCAGTTTGTTCTCCATACAGAAACGGACAAGCTTCCCGATCAGGGAGCGCTGCTCGGGAGTGCGGGTCGGGGATTTTTTAATCCCTTGTGTCACTTCTGTCCATCCCCCTCCCCGCCGGACGCCTCCTCAAGCTCAATGCCTTTGCTTTCCATTTCCTTAATGTACTTGTCAGGATCCTTTTTTATGGACTCGATGCATCCGGGACAGCAGACGTATATGCGCTTGCCCTTGACATCTACAAAAAAATCTTTATTGATCTCTCCGCCCATAACAGGGCACTTTGTCTGGAGCATCGGCCCCGTCTTGTGCCCTGCGCGCGGAGCCTTTTTCTCCGTATCGTCTTCCTCGTCATCCGGCGACATCATACTCGGCTTCGCTTTTATCTGGAGTTCCGCATCCAGCTTGAATGCGCCGCTGACAAGCACCATGTCGCCTTCATTGAGCCCTGACTTCACAACGTAAAAGTCGCCCGCGCGCAAACCCAGTTCTATTTCACGGCCTTCAAAGACAGGCTTCTGCCTGCCCGGCAGTTTAAGATAAACAACGGCGCGCTTTCCGGTCAGAAGCGGCGCCGATGCTGGAACAACCA
This sequence comes from uncultured Victivallales bacterium, assembly GCA_964530455.1. Classification (GTDB taxonomy): domain Bacteria; phylum Verrucomicrobiota; class Lentisphaeria; order Victivallales; family CAZGYO01; genus CAZGYO01. The sequence goes on along the minus strand of CAZGYO010000130.1, from coordinate 1,731 downwards.
GCGGTTTTCCGGCTTTTTCAGTAGCGGCATAACCGAGTTCTTCGGCGGGGACAATATCCATCCCGCATACATCGCATTTTCCGGGTTTGTCCTTGACAACCTCCGGATGCATGGGGCTGATCCACTTGCCGGCCAGGTTTTCATTGACAACAAGCCCTCCCTCGCTGATCTGCGCGAAGGCAAGAGCCCTGACAAACATTTCGGGCTTGAGCTTCAGTTCCGGGTTCTCCGCCTGCACACGTACTTTGACGGTCCGCGTTTTCGGATCCAGCACAGGTTCGATAAACGAAATCCTGCCGCTGAACCTCTCCCCGGGAAATGCTTCCGCCGTGAATTCCACTTTCTGGCCGTATCTGAGGAAGGGCAGATCCGACTCGTACGCATCCAGCATGACCCAGACTTTCGAGAGGTCTGAAATGGTGAACAGGTTCTCCCCGGTCTTGAAATACTTGCCTTCAAGCGCATTCCGGTGTACGACGATTCCGCTGACCGGAGCATAGAGTGTCACGTGGTCGGAGACCTTGCCGGTATTGAGAATGGCATCGATGTTCTTTTCGGTCAGGCCCCAGAGCTCAAGTTTCTTTTTGACCGAGTCGAAGACCTGCCGCGGGGAAAGCGAATAGCTTTTTTCAGGAGCATTCTCTTTTGCCCGCAGATCTTTGTAGGCCAGAAGAAGCTCCTGCTGCGCGACCAGGAGCTCAGGACTGTAGTACTCGGCCATGTGGTCGCCCTTGCGGACGGTGATGCCCGTGTAGTTCACGAAAAGCCTGTCGATCCGACCGGGCATTCGGGCGGGTATGTGCGCCAGGCGCGTCTCGTCATGGTCCACTTTGCCGACCATGCGGACCTCGGCAGTCACAAACCGGCGCTCGACGGGGACGGTCTCGACCTCCATCAGTTTGGCTGCATTCTCACTCACCGACAGTTCGCGCAGACCGCCTTCGTCGTCATCGTCCGAATCCAACGGTATCAGATCCATGAAACAGATCGGGCACTTGCCCTGTTTCGGCAGCTTTATCTGAGGATGCATGGAGCATGTCCACAGCTCCGCTTTTTTCTCGGCCCGAGCCCCGCCGCCTGCGTCTACACTCATATTCGCAGTCGATACACTCCGGGCGAAATATCCGATAAACCCACCAAGTATCCCGGCGACCAGAACCGCCGCGACTGTACCCGTAATACTCCGTTTCATATCTTGTTCTCCGCTTTCAATGCTTGTGAGAATCTCCCTTTTTGTGGGAATGCTCATCTTTCTCGGCCTTTTTCTCCACGAGTTTTATGAGCTTCATCCCGCATTTGGGACATTCACCGGGTTCGGACTCTTTTATATCCGGGTGCATCGAGCATGTCCAGACAGGCGTCTTTTCTATTGTAACACCCTTGTCCTCCAGCTTCTCGATGTATTTATCCGGATTCTTTTTGATTGCCGATACGCATCCGGGACAGCACACGTAGATGCGCTTGCCCTTCACGTCAGCGTAGAGCTTTTTGTTGATTTTTCCTCCCATGACGGGACAGCTTGCCTGGACTTTGACTTCCTCCTTTTCCGTCCCCGTCTTTTCCCCCTCAGCCAGAATTCCGGCTCCCGTAAGAAGCAGTGCGAAAACCGCAACCGCAAAGATTGAACCTGTCTTTTTCATTGGTTTCTCCCTTTTTTAAATGCTTTATTCAGGTTACAGAGCCAATTTCAAAACTCTCCGTGGCCGCGCGGCCTGCCATTTTGGATGCGAG
>CAZGYO010000129.1:0-7424 GCA_964530455.1 uncultured Victivallales bacterium | reverse complement strand
TCTGCCGCGCCTGCGCTACCAACGCGGTTCACGCGGAGTTTTGAAACTGGCTCTAGAGCCAATTTCAAAACTCTCCGTGGCCGCGCGGCCTGCCATTTTGGATGCGAGGGCACGGCATGCGTCACGGCGAAATGGCGGGAACAGACAGTTGATGGTATGCACCAGCCATTTCGTCGCACCGTCTGCCGCGCCTGCGCTACCAACGCGGTTCACGCAGAGTTTTGAAACTCGCTCTTATTATTATTGCCCCGTATCGCGAAATAAGCAAGGAGAATTCCCAGTTCATAGAGCAGAATCATGGGTATTCCCACCATCAGCTGAGTCACGGGGTCGGGCGGGGTAAGGAAAGCGGCCAGTACAAGCGCGATTATAATGGCGTATGGCCGTCCCTTCCGGAGAGTGCTGATTTCGACCAGGCCGAGCTTGGCGATCACGAGAACAATGACGGGAAGTTCGAATACGAGCCCGGCGCAGAGCACCCACCTGACGACGAAATTTATATATTCCTTGAGCAGCCATATATTTTCGGCCTTTTCGACGCTGAATGAGATGAGAAGCGGGAGCACTGAGGACAACGTGAAAAAGCCGCAGAGCAGTCCCCCGACAAACAATGCGGTTGCGAGAATGGACATCGGCAGAAAAAGCCTGACCTCCCTTTTCTGGAGACCGGGAGACACGAAGGCCCACAGCGCGCTGAGGGCAAACGGCGCGCCGAGAATCAGCCCACCGAAAAAACCGACCTTCATCTTGATAAATATACCGTCGAAAGGCCCCTGCTGGTTCAGCACCACGTTTGATTCGAGTATCAGTTCGTTCAATGGATACATGACTATTTCGAGTATATTCTCAACGAAGATCAGGCACAGGAGCGTGGACAGGGTGAGAATCGCAAGCATTTTCAATATAGCCCAGCGAAGTTCCTCCAGGTGTTCCCACAGCTGCATTTTCTTTTCGTTTTCTTCGGGCATGTCAATCTTCATCTTTTTACCGGGTTGCCATATAGTTCACGGCGCTCCGGTTTGAAGTTTTTATCCGTTGGAGCCAATTTCAAAACTCTCCGCGGCCGCCTGCCTGTGTGTCGCCTGCCTGCGAGCGTAGTCGCTCAGGCAGGCGCGCAGAGAGGCGCGGTATTCGCGCCAAAAGAGCCTGCCGTCCCAACGCGACTCCCGTGCAAATAATTCAGCGCGCACGTTGAAAATATAATCCCATATGCATTATTAGAAATCGTAGATACTGAAAATAAAAGGATAAAACGGAGAGAGGCATGTCAAAACTTAAAGTCGGAGTTGTCGGTCTGGGAATAGGTTGCAGCCATATAAGGGGATTTCAGTCGCATCCTGATGTCGAAGTCGTGGGCGTGGCTGACATTGATGAAAAGCGGCTCGCGGAAAAAGCGGAGGAATTCGGGATCAAGGGCAGATACAGTTCAATGGACAAACTTATCAGCGCCGAAAAACCGGATATTATCAGCGTAGCCCTGCCGAACAAGCTGCATAAGCCTTTCACAATCAGGGCACTTGAAGCCGGCTGTCATGTACTCTGTGAGAAACCGATGGCAATGAACGCCGCGGAGGCGGACGAAATGAATCGTGCCGCGGCCAGGGCAGGCAGACGCCTGATGATAAACTTCAGTTTCAGGTTCAACGACCAGTCTTACGCCTTGAAGAAGGAGGTGGAATCGGGAATACTCGGCGACTTGTATTTTGCGAGAACAATCTGGCTGCGTCGCCGCGGCATCCCCAAATTCGGCAGCTGGTTCAGCAAAAAGGAACTCGCGGGCGGCGGGCCGATAATCGACCTGGGCGTACACCGCCTTGACCTTGCACTGTGGCTCATGGGCTATCCGGAACCCGAATGGGTGATGGCGCAGACATTCGACCATATCGGCGGAGAAAGGGGGAAGCGTGAAGGAATAGCTTTCGATGTGGAGGACATGGGTGTTGCGATGATCCGTTTCAGAAACGGCGCGATGCTGGAGCTCGAGGCTTCCTGGGCTTCCAACATAAAGCAAAAAGAGGAGATGGAGACCAGAATACTCGGGACCATGGGCGGCCTGGTACAGAAGAACTGCGACGAGACCTACCGTTTTGAAGCGGAGCTTTACCTGGAACGCGAAGGAAGGCTTTACGACATGAAGTTGCACCCACCTGTTCCCGGAGCCCATTCTTCCATGTACCATTTCGCTGAAAGCATCATCAACAACACGCCGCACACAGCTACGGGCGAAGAGGGACGGACCGTTATGTCAATACTGGATGCCGTGTATGAGAGCGCCTTAAGCGGCGAACCTGTAAGGATATCCGGCTGAACACAGACAGCAGGCAATGTCCGGAAAAGTTTCCGGGCGAATTGTTGCAATGAGGATTTTTAAATTTTTCATGAAATTTCCGGGCTGAATCCTTTTTCAGGTTTATGGATGCATACTCCAGCCTGGAGCTTGAAAAGATTTTTTTTTAAGCTAGAATCTAATTATTATGAAATTACTCAACAATAAATATGCCAGGATCGGCGCGGGAGTGATTTTCCTTCTGCTGCTGATATTTTCCGTAGTCCCCAACCTTTACCGCTTCGGTTCAAGCGACGGCGTAGTCAACGCGAAGACGACAACACTGGCAAGCCCCATCGAGGGCGTCCTGCGCCTGGAGTCCAAGACCGGATACGGGAAAGCATTTGAAGACGGAGAACTGATCGGGCGCGTGCTCAATGACCGCGTAAATAAAAGTTTTTTATTCGAACTTCAGACCGAAAAAAAGACGCTTGAAAGCCGCCTGAAAAGCTTCAGCGAAAGACTCGATAAATATACCGCTCTCAAAGAATCGCTGGAGAAAAACGTCGAAAATTACCGGAAATACTCGGCGAAACAATACGAAGCGCTGATAACAGAACAGGAACACCTTCTCAAAGCCGAACAGGCAGAGTACGAAAGGGCGAGAAAAGAGTACGAAGCCAACAAGGGGCTGATAGCAAAGGGAAGTATCGACAAAAGGCTTCTCGAACGTACTGAATCGAACTTCCTGAAGTCGTCCCAACGGGTTGAGAGTATAAAAAGTAAAATCGTGGAAAACAAAAACCTTCTCGAAGCCGTAATCCATAACACATTTCTCGGTGAAGGGCATAACGATTCGCCCTATTCAAAGCAGAGGATGGATCAGATGGTCATAGAGATCGCGCTTGCCGAGACTACCGTCGAGGAGACTGAAAGCCGCATAGCGGGTATTGAGGAACAGATTAAAAACGAAAAGGAAAGGATAAAGAAAGCAGAGTCTTTCACTATAATATCCCCTTTTGATTCACTCGTATGGAAACAGCCGACTACCGAGGGCAGCAATGTTGCGATAAATTCCGAACTTCTGGTGCTTCTTGATTGTTCTAGTGTATTTCTTGACGTGGCTCTTTCGGAATCCCAGTTCGCAAATATCGGGGCGGGGGACAAGATAAAATACCGCCTGATCGGGAATGTCGGATACAAGCAGGGAACTGTTTTCGCCTTGCGCGGTTCAGGAACGGAGGCCGACGACAAGAACCTTGCCGCGAAACTGGAAATGGATCCGAAAAAAGACTTCAGGATATGGGTACAGGCGGATCCCGCGGACCTTGATCTTGACCCGGAAAACTTTTACCAGGTCGGCCGCAGAGTGGAGGTCAGGATTCCCAGGGCGTGGAGGGTGTCAAGGTTTTTCCGCAGGATATTTGATGTCTTTTAACATTCAGTCCTTCAGCGTCTTATTTCTTGTAATCTCGTTCTGGCTGCTCGTTGTTCCGGCCCTTGAAAAATCAAAAGACTTACATCGGTCGGTGGTCACCGTGTTCACCGGGGCTGTCGGGCTGCTTTATCTGAGCTGGCGCCTGGTCGTGACCGTTCTACCGTTTTCCGGTTCCTTATTTGAAGAAGTATGGGTAAACACCATATACACCGTCGAACTACTCGCTTTTATAGAGATCTGCATATTCCTTCTCATAATGAGCAGGACCAGCATCCGCAACCGCGAGGCCGACAGATACGAGAGGGATATTGAACAGACAAAGCTGCCTTCCGTGGACATTTTTATTCCGACCTATAACGAGGGCATAGATGTTCTGGAGAAGAGCATAACCGGCGCCAAACATCTTGACTATCCGGATTTCAAGGTGTGGGTGCTCGACGACGGCGATCGTCTCTGGCTGAAGGATTTCTGCCGGGAACAGGGAGTAAACTACCTGGCGCGGAAAACCAATCTTCACGCTAAAGCCGGAAATCTCAACCACGGACTCGAGCATTCCGATGGCGAACTTTTCGCGATATTCGACGCCGACTTTGTTGCTTGCAGGAATTTTCTCAGGAGGACAGTGGGGTTTTTCATATTCAACGATGACATAGGTTTGGTTCAGACCCCCCAGCACTTTTTCAACAGAGACCCCGTACAGTCGAATCTTTATCTGGAAAAGGTCTGGCCGGACGAGCAGCGCCTCTTTTTCGATGCCATGGCCCCGTCCCGTGACGGCTGGGACGCGGCTTTCTGCTGCGGCTCGTGTTCGATTACAAGAAGAAAAGCTGTCGATGAAATAGGGGGCATCCCTACATCCTCGATAACAGAGGATCTCCTGACAACCCTGCGGCTCCTCACTAAAAACTACCGCACAGTCTACCTGAACGAAAAGCTGAGCCAGGGAATGGCAGCGGAGTCTGTAAAAGCATACTTCATACAGCGCGCAAGATGGTGCCGCGGCGGAATTCAGAGTTTATTTGTGCCGGAAGGCCCTCTGCGCGCCAGTGGTCTCAGTATTTTCCAAAGGATAATTTTCGCGCCCTTCGGCTGGATCGTACAACCCCTCACTCGTTTCATGATGCTTCTGGTCCCCGTGGTATACCTCTGGATTGGAATTCCCCCTCTGCACTTCACGGATACGGCCGAACTGCTGCAGTACCAGTTTCCCATGTTGCTATGTTTCACGCTTTCAATGCAGTTTCTGGCTCCCCGTAAATACATTCCGATTCTCTCCACCGCTGTGGGCGTATTCGCGATGTTCAGGCTGTTTCCTGTCGTGATTACCAGCCTTTTCAAACCTTTCGGAGAACCGTTCCGCGTAACCCCCAAGGGGTCGGGCTCCAAGAGCGGTTTAGACTGGTATATACTGACAGCTTGTATAGTTCTAATACTCACGACCGCATCCGGGATTGGCATAAATCTCATCCCCGAATACCGTGTGCTGGAAACCATGGAATTTTTCCCTTACGCCCTCGTCTGGAGCGTTATAAACGTAATAATTCTTCTGATATGCGTACTGATATGCTTCGACACACCCAGGAAAAGGCGCGAGGAACGTTTTATAATAGATGAACCGACTCTTGTGGACGGCAAAGAGATGCTCATTGAGGACATCTCTCTGAATGGATGCAGAATTAAACACGCTGCTGGCAGAAGAATGCGCGAAACCGGAGAGTCCATACAGGTTCCGGTGCCGGAAATATCAAGGCCTCTGGAACTCGAGATAAAAAACTCCAACAACGAATACATGATGGGCGAATTCACCGGCCTTGAACCGAAAATACGCGAGGAATTGATCTTGAAACTTTTCACGGGAAACTACGACAATGAAATACACGAACGGCAGAACAGCGGATCAGTTTTAAAGCATTTGCTGAAAAGGGCTTTCGGGGATGAACTCAAGTAAAACAAGAACTCTGCATCTGAAAGTCGGTTTTCTGCTCTATATCCTTGATCAGAAGGACAGGGAGACAAGAGAGCACTCATGCAGAGTCGCGAAAGTTGCGGGTCTTATCGCCAGGGACATGGGCTTTACGGACAAGGATTCTCTCATAAAAATAAGGGTCGGGGGACTCCTTCACGACATCGGCAAGGTAATGACGCCCGATGAGATACTCTTAAAAGAGAGTCTCCTCACTGTTCCGGAAATGGAGGAAATCAGGAAACATCCGGTTTCTGGCGGGGCTATAATAGACATCTTTTTGCCGGAACTGGATATCGGCGATATCGCGGCCCATCATCACAGGCATTTCGACGGGGCCGGCTACCCTTGCACGGAAAACCGGCGGGACATCTGTTTGGAAGCCAAAATCTGTTCTGTGGCGGACGCGTTCGACACATTGCGTTCGGGAAGGTTCTATAAGCCCGCCGTATCCATGCCGGAAGCTCTCCGGGAAATCAGGAGATATTCCGGCAGAAGATACGCGCCCGAAGTCGTTGAAGTACTCGAAAAAAATGCGCCCAGGATAGAAAAGCTTTACTATTCGGAGAGGTTCAATGCAAAACAATCATAAAGAGCAATTTTCAAAACTTTTGCGGGAATGCCTGCGCATGGACGCGCTTGCAGCTTCCGCATACGCGAAATTCGCGGAAAATTGTCCTGACCCGAAACTGCGCAAAGACTGGAGGGCGTGTTCCGAAACAGAAAAACAACATGTCGAGTTCTGGAAAAAGGCACTGAAAAAAACTGCCGAATCGGGTCTATGCGAGATAGTCGAAAACCCGACGGCTCTACGTGAATCACTGCGAAAAAACTACCGAAAATTCAAAAAAGACCTGGAGGGAGCCGGCGACAGCTCCAATCCCGCCGAAACACTGCTCCTGGCCTATGAGCTTGAGTTCTTTATGCTTGACCCGGATATGATGGCCATGCTCAGACAGTTCAAGTCGGTGGACAGTTCCATTGCAGAGGACTATGACAGACACATAGGGATGTTTACACGCATGCTTCGTGAATACGGCGCCGATTCATCCCATCTTCCTCTCCTCGGAGAGACTCTGGAAAAACTGTACAAAAAAAACATCCAACTCGCGGAAGATTCGTTGCTCGATCCCTTGACAAAAATTTATAATCGCAGGGGGTTTTTCAACCGGATCGCGCCGTTCCTGGCCATGGCCCGGAGGGAGAACAGCAGCGTGGGAATCGTAATCGCGGATATCGACGACTTCAAGAAAGTCAACGACATCCACGGACACCCCAAAGGCGACGAGACAATACGCGCCGCGGCAAATGCGATAAAGGAAAACACCAGGAAATCAGACATATGCGGTCGGTACGGCGGCGAGGAATTCATCGTGTTTCTGAACCTCCAAAAAGAAATTTCCCTGGACAAGCTCTGCCGCAGAATCAACGAGGCTTCAAAACAGTCATTTCGGGATGACTGCGGGATTGAAGCCACAATAAGTCTAGGCGCGACATCCGGAAAGCTCACATCCCCGGATGAACAGGAACTGTCTTTCCTGATCGACCGTGCCGACAAAAATCTTCTCCGTGCCAAGAAAGAGGGAAAAAACCGGTGGATTGTCTCTTGAACCCGGTTTAGCCAGAAAATTTCATGAAAAATTGGGGCTGGCCCTGTTCGGCAGAGCCTGAAAATTGACTGGGAATTCTTCGATTGACATGTTTCTTTTGACAAAACTTCTCATAGACAACGCAACAGTTTCTTCTGGTTGATTATC
>CAZGYO010000128.1:0-7577 GCA_964530455.1 uncultured Victivallales bacterium | reverse complement strand
CCGGCGGTAGATTGCGCGCCACCCGTCCCCAGGCGGTCATCACATCCTGATAGGCAGCCTCAACGTCCGTGCCGTACCCAAAGTTGATGAGCAGGGTGTACATGCCCTCGATGCTGGACGATTGCAGGTAGTCCAGCTTGTCCACTGTGGCCATAACCCGCTCGACGGGGTCGGCGATGTTGGTCTCGATCTCTTCCGGCGTCGCGCCGCGCCACCAGACGTGGACCTTGATCATCGGATAAATCACTTCCGGCAGATAGTCCACCTCCAGGCCGGTAAAACTGAACAAGCCCACAGCGAACACGGCGACGGTAAGCACTGTGGCCGCAACAGGGCGTTTCAATGTGGCGGCGGTAATTCTCATTAGTCGCCGCCTCCCTTCGCGACACCTTTGCCGGCGCCGGGCAGTCGCACTTTCGCGCCGTCTTTGAGCTTTTCGTTGCCGCGTACGACAACCTCTTCGCCGGACACGACGCCCTGGATAATCTGTACCCATCGTCCGGACTCAATGCCGGTCTTTACCAAGCGACGGGAAGCAACGCCATTGTTAACCGTATAGACGACCGTATTGCCATCCGGCGTGGAAATCAGCGCAGCATCAGGAACAACCAGAGCGTTTTCCGCGGAACGAACCGGCAACTTAACTCTGACAAACATCCCGGGCTTCACGTTTTCCGAACTCAAAGACGCCTCCAGAGGCACTGTGTGGGTCGCCTCATCCGCCTCGGGATAGACACGTACTATCTTTTCATCAAAAAAATCATCCGCGAGGGAATCAACGGAAAGCGCCACCGGGCCGTTTTTCTTTATCAAATGGGCATATTGCTCCGGCACGTGGAAAAGCGCCACTATTGAGTCGGGATCGATCATTTCCAGTAGAACCACATCATCCCGGCCTTCTCGGACTAAATCTCCTTCACGCACAAATACACGGGTTACAATCCCCGTAAATGGAGCCTTTATTTCAGACTCGCTAACCTTTTCCCGCAAAATTTTATACTGGGCTTCAGCTTCTCTGACCTGGGCTTTGAGCACCGCGATCTGGGTTTTCGTGGCTCCCTCTTTCAGCATTTTAAGCGTTTCCAGTGCCGCCTGTAAATCACTGGTGCATTTGGCATAGGCGACTTTCGCAAGCTCCAGTGTCTCTTCGGAGACAATATCTTTTTTAAAGAGTTTCTCGTTTCTCTCCAGATTGCTTTTTGTGTAGATCTCGCATTCCCGCAGTCTGTTTACCTCCTGCTGGGCCCTGATAATCTCTTCCGGCCTGGCGCCGGCTCTAATATCCGCTAATTTTGCCTCGGCCACCTCCAAAGCCGCTTTTTTCGCTTCCATCTCGGCGATTAGCAGGGGCCTCTCAATCCTGATCAGGTCTTCCCCGGCTTTGACCGTGTCCCCTTCACGCCACGGACAATAGGAAACAACACCGGTGACCGTGGCTTTAATGGTCACGCGGTTGGTGACGACAGCTTCTCCGGTCAACTCGAGAATTTCGGATATACTCCGCTTTTCAACTTTACTTGTTTCCACCAGGGGACCTGGTTTCTTCTTTTCAGCTTTCCGGGCGCCGGATTGATAGATATTCCAGATAATCAAAACGGCTGCAAGAAGGGCAAACGCGGAAAAACCAAGAGTTGTTTTTTTATATTTCATCACTGCACACTGTTCATATTATTAATTTTATTTTCAAAACTCATGAGCCGGTTTTCAAAACTCCGCGTGAACCGCGTTCGGAGCGCAGGCGCGGCAGGCTCTTTTGACGCAAATGCCACAGAGAGTTTTGAAATTGCCTCTCATCAGAAAAACGCTCCGAAAATCATCCCGCTGATAGTGGCCATCACAATCACCAGGGCAACAAATACGGCGGTTTTTTTCGTGCCGAGCACGCTACGAATCACCAGCATATTGGGCAGACTGAGCGCAGGACCGGCAAGCAGCAAGGCCAAGGCCGGCCCTTTGCCCATGCCGTTCCCAATCAGCCCCTGCAGGATCGGCACCTCGGTCAGCGTAGCAAAATACATGAATGCGCCCGCAAACGAGGCAAAGAAGTTGGCTGACAAAGAATTGCCGCCGACTGCTTTGTAAACCCATTCAGAAGGGATTATTCCTTCGTTCCCAACGCGACCCAGCAGGAAACCCGCAACCAGCACGCCGAAGAGCAGTAGCGGCAGGATTTGCTTGGCGAAGCCCCACGAGGATGCAAACCACTCGGAAGTTTCCCCTTTGTCCGTGCTGGTGAACGCGGTGACGCCAACGACTCCGGCGGAAAAAGCAATCAGCGGCTGCTCCGGGAAAAGCAGAGCGAGAACCGCCACCGGCAGCGCCGTCAACCCGACCTTCCACCACGCAATTGCGAACCAGCGGACCAGCATTACCCCAAGAGCGGCCGCAAAACACGATGTCACTATCCATTTAGAACTGTAGATCGCAAACCAGAGCCCTCCACTCTCCTCCGGTTTGCCCCAGTTGGCAAAAACAAGTATCCCTACCATTGATGTGAAATAAAGGACGTTCTGCCACAATGGCCGTTTGACCTCCTCCTCGGGCAACGCCATCTGCGCAACCGCTTTCTCCTCCTCTTCCTTGCGGAATATCAGATGCATCAAGAGCCCGATTACCACGCTGAACAGAATCGCGCCTACGGCTCGTGCAATGCCCAGTTCAAGACCCAGCACCCGCGCCGTCAGAACAATGGCCAGCACATTGATTGCCGGACCCGAATAAAGAAACGCGCAGGCCGGACCCAGACCGGCTCCCATCTTGTAGATACCGGAAAACAAAGGCAGAACCGTGCAGGAGCAAACAGCCAGAATTGTTCCGGACACTGATGCCACACCGTATGCCAGAATTTTGTTGGCCCTGGCGCCAAGATATTTCATCACTGATGCCTGGCTGACAAATACCGCAATCGCACCCGCAATGAAAAAGGCGGGAATCAGGCAAAGCAGCACATGTTCCTGCGCGTACCATTTGGCCAGATGGAGAGCCTCCATCACCGCATTGTCAAAACGCTCCATCCCAACGGGTAGATAGAAGAACACCATAAATACACCGGCGATTGCCGCCAGTTTCTTCCATTCAGATTTCCAGTTCATATCTCTCTACAATGCTCCTCTTGTGGTCATTTTTCCTTTTGAGCCAATTTCAAAAATTTTATCTAATCAAGGCGGCCTGCGCCTTGAGCTGAGATTCAATAACCGCCTCTACACAATTCGTAAATTGCAGAACACAAGGAACTTTCAGGCGATAATAAACCTGCTTCCCGCGCTTGTCAGCTTCCACGATCCCAGCCTGCTTCAGCACGGTCAGATGCTTTGATATAGTCGAAAAATCAACATTGACCGCGTTGGCAAATTCACATACACAACGTTCACCCTCTGAAAGTTGCTCCGCCATCCAGAGTCGTGTGGGATGAGCCAGCGCTCTGAGCACCCCGGCTTTAGCCTCATATATTAGCTTGTCTTTTGCGTTCATATGTCCGTTCCCGGTTTAATACCTTTGCATATATGGTAAAATAACCAAGTAACTGCCGGTGTCAAGTGCGCTTTGTTTTTTTTTCGCAAATAATATCCCGGCTCGGGGAAAAAGCGCTTTTGTAGAAAATTCCAGGTTGGGTGCTTGCATTTCTGATAATCAGTGCCACAATATCTCGAAACGTAGCATCAAAGATTGAACCAATATTTTAAGAGAGAATTGCGAAATGCGGAAAATTTGCTGTTCTCTCGTAGCTCGAGCGTCTCGCTTGAGTATAAATCATTGTCGACAGGACAATGATTTGCGGCAATTTTGCGCATTTCGCAATTCCCATAATATTTTAAGACAAGGAGCTTTACTGTGAAAAGAATCGTAATTTTGATTATCGGGTTTATATGTCTCGCGTCCCTGGCGGGTTGCGGAAAAAAGGAACAGCCTGCTTCGACTGCAAAAACAGGCACGATAACCTTTACCGCGAATGGCGAAGATTTCGTGCGGCAGGGCTTCATGGATAAGCAGGGATGGAATATCGCCTTTGAGAAGCTGTATGTGAACATTGCCGATCCCGTGGCATATGGCGCCCCCGGCGAAGCAGTTCTAAAAGGCTCTTTCCAGGTGGATCTTGCTGAAGGAGACGAGGATGCCGGGCCGGTCACTGTTGGGAAAAGCACGGATGCGGAGCCGGGCAATTACCAGTCTCTCAAATTCAAGATACGCAGAGCAGATTCCGGCGAATATAAAGGTTGCTCGATAGTCATGATCGGCAATGCTGAAAAAGGGGAAACCGAGGTCCCTTTCATAATCAAGCTGACCGAAGAAATGGATTATAACGGCAAAGAAGGATATGTCGGGGACCAGGTCAAGGGAATGCTTCCTGATGGTGGAGACACAGAGGTTGAGATGACATTCCATTTCGATCATATATTCGGAGACAAAGAAGCGGCGGCTGACGATCACATAAACACCGGATCGGTCGGATTTGATTTCTTCAACCAGTTTGCAGAGGACGGAAAAGTCAATGTTTCCCAGGGCGATATGGCCGGGGCGGAAGGCTACGGCACACTTGTCAATGCAGTATGGTCACTCGGCCACCTGGGGGAAGGCCACTGTGTATGCGCCAATCAGTCGTCCGCGGACAGTGTAAAATAATGGGGCGAATTGCTGTTTGCTGTTCCCTGTTTATTTTCCTCTGCCCTTCGAGCCTGTTCGCCCACGGCACCAAATATGAGATTCTAGGCGAAGGCGTGATCGGGGTGAAAGCCATGTTTGATACCGGGGATCCCATGGCCGAATCAAAAGCAATTATATTTGCTCCAGGCAGTTCAGAACCATACCTTGAAACCGTAACCGATAAAAACGGAATACTGTGTTTCAAACCGGACAAACCGGGAACCTGGATTATACAGGTACGCGAAATAAGCGGACACGGAATGCGCATCAATCTTCCGGTAAATAAATCACTTGTGGTTTCAGACGCAACGAAAAACCCCGCTTCCGGAACAACCTGTATCCAGAAAGTGATAATGGCGCTTTGCGTATTGGCGGGCTTTGCCGGAACCGCCCTTTATTTCAAGCGCGTGAGGCAAGCAGATGCACATATCTGAAGGCGTCCTTGATATCAAATGGTGTGTCGGAGGCTACGTTGCCGCCGCGCCCCTCGTGGGATATGCCCTTAAGAAACTTCACCAGGAGGATATTCCAAAGGTGTCGGTCGTGGGAGCCGCCTTTTTCGCGGCGTCGCTGATACATTTCAGGGTGGGCATATCTTCAGTGCATCTGACCCTGATAGGCCTGACGGGTCTGATGCTGGGAATCCATTCGGTGCTCGCCATTCTGGCCGGGCTGTTTTTTCAGGCAGTCATATTCCAGCACGGCGGCCTTACAACCCTCGGAATCAATACGGTTACCATGGGGGCCGCGGCTTTGATCGTACACGGCTTTTTCATCCTGCTCCCGAAGAAGTGGCGCGAGAGAAATCTCCTGCTCAGTCTTACAGGCGGCATACTCTCCGGGGTCGGGGTTATTGTCGCCGCCGGTCTTGTTGCCCTTGTTATATATCTGTCCAGCAGAGAATACGCCGGGATGGCTGTTGTATTTACAGTCGCCAACGCGATCCTTGCCGGAGTCGAAGGGATTGCCGGTTTTTTTGTTGTCAGTCAAATACTCCGGGTTAAACCTGAATTGATAACAAGGCCATAAATTATGGATATCGACAGGTTTTCTCATTTGAAATCCCCCGTTCACTGCTGGGATCCCAGATTCAAGATTACAGGCCTCGCAACCCTTATTGCGGTTATTGCGTATTTGCGTGATGCGCGGCAGTTGGCGCTGGTTTTTTTTGTGGCCGTCATCCTCGTCGCCTCTACAAAGTTGCCCTGGAACTTTGTTGTCAAAGCCTTGAAAATACCCGTGGCCTTTCTTCTTGTCATGCTCCCGGTGCTGGCTCTAACAGCGGGAGGCGAAACTCTTTGCCAATGGGGGCCGGCGCTCGTATATCAACAGGGCATCCAGACAGGAGCAGTCATAGGCGTTCGGGCGGTTTCCATTATGCTTGTATTTATCGCGCTTCTGGGAACAACCCGCCTGCACACAACCATGCAGGCTTTACAATGCCTGCGACTGCCCGATAAGCTCGTGAACCTTCTTCTGTTTACCTACAGATATATATTCTTGTATATCGATGAAAAAGAAAGGCTTCGCCGAGCGGTCAGACTGAGAGGTTTCAACAGCTCAGGCGCTTTGCTCCGTTTAAGGACTCTTGCCGGCCTGGTAGTGAATCTGCTTGTCCACAGCATCGGACACAGTGAGCGAATCACTTCCGCCATGCACTTGCGCGGGTTTAATGGCAAATTCATCGGCAACAGGTCATTCTGTGCTTCCTGGAAAGACGCCTTCAAAACTGCTGCTGTTGTCGCTGTATGTGTAATGCTGCTGGTTCTGGAGGCGGCATGAGCTGCCATAAACATTTGCATGTCGATAATGTCTCTTTTGCCTATCCGGGCGCCAATAATGTTCTGAACCATATACAGTTCGACGTTTCAAAAGGGGAACGCACAGGGCTTATCGGCCCGAATGGAGCCGGCAAGACAACGCTTTTCATGCTCATGTGCGGTATTCTTAACCCTTCTGAAGGAACGGTTACGGTCAATAGCAGACAGGTTGAGCACAATCAGTTCAATCCGGAAATCAACTATCTGTTTCAGATGCCGGATGACCAGCTCTTTTGCTCCACGTTGCGGGACGATGTGGCATTCGGGCCTTTGAACATGAAATTGAGCGGAGAAGAAGTGGATGAAAGGGTTCAGCGAGCGCTTAAGCAGGTGGATCTTCACCGCAAAGCAAATACCGTACCCCATCATATGTCGGGAGGCGAGAAACGCCTGGGAGCGTTCGCGACCATTCTCTCCATCCTGCCTGATATTCTGTTGCTGGACGAACCTTCCTCCAACCTGGACGCACGCAATCGCCGTAATCTCATCGATATTCTTCTGTCCATCGATAATACTCTGCTTATTGCATCTCACGACCTCGAGTTCATTCTTGAATTGTGCAACCGCGTAATCATTATGGACGAAGGTCGCATTGTCGCCGATGGTAAAGCAGATGAAATAATGTCTGACGAAAATCTGATGAAAACACATCACATGGAAAAACCACACTCACTTCCTGAAGCTCTGCCGCTCGCGCCAGGCCACGCTCATCAAAAAGATATATGAAGTCGATGATAACGACAGGATCTGCTGCGCCGGGCCGCCAGAGCGAGGATCGAGCGGCGACGCTGCGGCGTCAGCCAGCACCCATTGGTTGGGATTCCCTGTCTTCCTCGTTGTCCACTCCAATGGCGCCGGGTCACTGGCGGAGCCGGGCCGAGCTTGCTCGGAACCGGACACGACCATTGAACCCTATTTGTTGGCTTTTGTTTTTTTATTTCTTCGCTATCGCTATCAGTCCCGCAAAGCGGGGCGGCTATCGCTATCGAAATTGATTCGTTTTATTCGATCCCGATCCCGATAGCGAACCCGATTACGATTTGGATTTGGATTATCTATCTTTTTGCTTATTTTCAGGGCTGAAAGCCTGTAATCCCATAGCCCGGGGCATCGCCC
>CAZGYO010000127.1:0-7604 GCA_964530455.1 uncultured Victivallales bacterium | reverse complement strand
CTCGCATCCAAAATGGCAGGCCGCGCGGCCACGGAGAGTTTTGAAATTGGCTCTAAAATATACGGGCTGAACTTCCAGCTTGAATAACGATAAGATTTTTAGTATAATTGTTATTAGAGTCGGTTTCAAAGTTCTGCGTGAACCGCATTGGGAGTCCTTTCGGGCCACGGAGAGTTTTAAAATTGGCTCGGATGGAAAATTCAAATACAGTTATCAGTTATGGAAGCCATGGAAATGAAAAATCACGGCAAAAGTGTTCAAGCCCGCAAAAGGACTTGCCGGACTCGCGTATCTGCTTTCACCGCACCGAAAGCTTCAGGAAGCAGAATCTTCACACTCATAGAGCTTCTGGTCGTTATCGCAATCATTGCGATACTCGCCTCAATGCTCTTGCCGGCCCTGAGGATGGCCAAGGAAAAGGGAAGGGATATACTATGCAAAAACAACCTGAAGCAGATAGTTCTCGCCGTACGCCTCTATGAAGACGATTATAAAAGGCTTCCACCTTCGGCTAGCGGAGTCAGGACCTGGCATCATTTCGATATACTGGGACAATACTGCGGTCTTTCGAGCGGGGAAAGGACGCCGGTATATATGTGCCCCACGGAACAGAGGCGGGATGATCCGTCCGTCAGTTATCCCCATCATTACGGAGCGAACAGGAGTGTCATCGACAACTCCTCGCTAACCGGCACGGAAACGGATTTGTGTCGCGGAGGCAAAAATCCGCCCTACTCCATGATTGCGGATACCACGAAGCTGGTATTGTTTTCAGACGTCTATCCAAGCACCGCTGCCGGCGGCACGGACGGCCCGACATCAATAGAGTCCCCGGACACCTGGCACAACGGGGATCCGACAGTCTATTCTTCACCCGAGGACAGCCTCCCGAAAAGCGTCAACTACACGTACTCCGTCAGCAATCCCAGCGCCTGTCCCAGACACAACATCGAGACATCGTTTAACTGGGGATTCGCCGACGGCCACGTTGAGGGTAAGCGCCCCGTGGAAATGAAAGCCGGAAACACCATGAACTGGGTGTGGTAAAAGCCAGGTTCGAATGCCACGCCTGTCTGCGTGTACATATTCAGATTCGGCAAAGCCGAATATGAATTAGTGCAACTGCTTTTTCGGGTTTATATATCCTCGACCAGGCCTTTATGCAGAGCGGCTTGCGCTTCTTTGCATTTTCTCCGTTCGACGATAAACTGCATGTTCACCTGTCTCATGCACTGGTCGACCGCCAGAATATTGATTCCCGCACCCGCCAGCGCCTCTGCCGCTTTTGACATGAAACCCGGAATCTTCATATTGCTGCCCATTGCGCTTACCAGGGCGACTTTCCTGGTTTTGATCTTCGCTCCGGGGAACTCCTTGCGAATACGCCTGATGCATTCGGGAACCGACTTGTCTGTCTCGGATACATAGTGCGTGATGGTGTTCGCATTCGTATTTTTCGCAATATAGCTGATACGGCATTCGTAAAGATGTTTCAGGAGGCGGTAGTCGTATCCGGATTCACCGACCATCTCCGAATCGAATACCTCGACAGCCAGTATATCTTCGCGCGCGCAGATCATGTCAACCTTGGATTCCGGGTTGACATAGTCGCAACCTATCAATGTGCCGGGATCTTCAGGATCAAAAGTATTTTTGACTCTGATGCATATCCCTTCAAGCTCCATTTCCTTGGAAGCGCTGGGGTGTATCGCCTCCATTCCCATATCCGAGAGCTGGTCCGCAATATCAAAATTTGTCCGGCCGATTTTCCTGACCTTTTCGATTCCTATGACTTTGGGGTCACCCGTGCTGAGGTGGAACTCCTTGTGGATAACACCTTCTCCGGCCCCTGTGACCACCGCGATCATGCTGAATGTGATCTCGCTGTAGCCCCTGTTGAAACGTGTCATTATGCCTTCGGAGCATTTGGTGTACCCGGTGGCAATACAGAGCCGGCTGGAAAAATCGATTCCTTCAAACGATTCCCGGATCATCTCTTTCAGCGGAAGTGTACCTTCCTCACGCCAGCCCGTGAGGTCCATGAACATCGCGTTCACACCGCGTTCCTGAAGTATAAGAGTGGAATTGTACGCGCTGTGCGCCTCTCCCACGGCGCTGAGCAGTTCCCTTGTCGCCGGCAGATAGTCGTCCGGCTGAAGATGCCCGAATGAACGCAGTTTTATCAGATCTTTCAGACAGGACTTGATCCCGGATACGCGTTCCTCGACAAATGCATTCGCCTTTTCAAGGTCGAGCCCGAGTCCCCTGAACTCCCGGTTGATTTTCAGCATCTCCTGCCTCACAAGCTCGAGAGAGTCATCCCAGCTCGGGTCTCCTTCCGCGAATTTCGCATATACACCCGGCTCACCCGTCTTCTTTTTCTCCAGAAGCAGATCCGTTATGCCCCCGTACGCCGAAACCACGAAGATGCGGTTGTACAGTTCTGATCCCTCTCTCCTGCCTATTATCACGTTGTCAAGCACATCGCCGAAATGGAGCATCGATGTGCCTCCGATTTTTTCAACAGAGTGTTTTCCCATTTTATATCCTTTTTATTCCGCGTATTAAGCTCTCTGTTTTCTCCGTTACCTCTTTGTTAATATTATTTACACAGAGGGTTCCAAGATAATTGCGCTTGCCCTCTTTTTATCAAAATAGAGCTGTTGTTATTCGTCCTCTATCCTGATCATCTGTATTCTGCCGCTCACACAGTCGAGCCTCTGTATTTCTCCGACCGCGTCGGTTACAGAAGCTTCGACGGCATTGTCGGTGAGTATGACAAGCGGCACGGACTCAAGGTCCCTATCCTCCTTCTGCACGATGCTTGAAATGCTTATCCCCTTCTTTCCCAGTACGGCTGATATCGCCGCGATCACCCCGGGTCGGTCGCTTACCTTCAACCTCATATAATAACGGCTGGTAATCCGCGGCATTGGCACCAGCTCGTTGAACTGCCGGCCTGTCCTGAACGCCGGGACACGTCTGTGTGAGCCGTATTCAAGATCCAGGGACGCGTCGACGATATCCGCGATTACGGCGCTGGAAGTGGCTTCGCGTCCCGCCCCCCTTCCACAGAAAAGCGTCTTGCCGACAGTGTCACCCTCGACTACTACCCCGTTATAGACCCCGGATATTTCTGCCAGAAGAGAATTCTCCGGAACCAGTGCCGGATGCACTCTTATCTGGACATCACCGTCATCCTGTCTTATGACAGCGAGAAGTTTTATCTTGTATCCGAGATCAGAAGCATATTTGATGTCCAGAAGAGAAATAGATCTTATCCCCTCCACATAAACCGGGGCCATCCCGAACCACTCGCCATAGGCCAGCGATGCCAGTATAGCCGCCTTGTGGGCGGTGTCCAGACCATCGATATCCAGTGACGGGTCGGCTTCGGCATATCCGTTGCGCTGGGCTTCCCCGAGGACGGAATGGAAATCCACGCCTTCTTTCTCCATGCGGGTGAGTATGTAATTGCAGGTTCCGTTGAGAATGCCGAGAATCTTCTGTATCCTGTTGCCGGCGAATCCTTCCCTGAGCGATTTTATTATGGGGATTCCCCCGGCCACACTCGCCTCGTAGTATATATTGGCGCTGGACTTTTCGGCCGCGGCGAAAAGTTCCTTTCCCGCCTCGGCCAGAAGCGCCTTGTTTGCAGTTACAACAGGTTTTCCCTTGTCGAGCGCTTCGAGGATATAGTCTTTTGCTACACCTGTCCCGCCGACCAGTTCAGCAACAATATCCACTTCGTCTATAAGCGCCCTGGCGTCGTTCGTAAGTATTTCCCGGGGCACATCCACTCCCCTGTCGGATTCAAGGTCTATATCGGCTATTCGGGACAGTACAGGCCTGATACCCGTGCGTCTGGCTATGACGTCACTGTGGGAAAGCAGATTTTGTGCGACTCCCGCCCCCACTGTTCCAAATCCTATTATACCAATTTTTGTATTTTTCAATTGTGTTCTCCAGAGTTTCAGAAGCTTTGTTAAAACAGTGTAAATATAGCCTTGATCTCCGTCGTTTCCAGCGTTTGGCGTTATCCCGCTTACCCGTATATTTCACAAAATTCTATTTCTGATCAATTTTCACTTGCAAGTTTACGGGGTGGGATTAGGTTACATGCCCTGCCGGTAAATACAGGGCGATTAGCTCAGATGGCTAGAGCACTTGGTTTACACCCAAGTTGTCGCAGGTTCGAGTCCTGCATCGCCCACCATTTTATCCACGATTCCCCTTATCAAGCCTGCTGAGTAGTCTATGGATTTCTGCAGCGCTTTTACCGAGGCAAATCTTGCCCCTACGGTTCCCGCGCCTGTGATTACGACTTTTCTTTCATGTTGCGCCATGGATTCTCCTCCCGTTTTAAAACTGGCTCCATCATCAAGTCTGTCGGATCAGATTCTGTCCGGAGTCCACAAATATGATCTGTCCGGTTATTGAATTTGAACCTGCGAGAAAGAGGCATGCGTCGGCGACATCTTCGGGGCAGGGAGCCTTTTTCAACGGCATCAGGGAGATTTCCTTTTTCATGTGGCTTTGCTCCATGCCTCTCGGCGGGAGCACCGCGCCGGGTGCGACACCGTTGACACGGACACGCGGCGCCATCCTGAGCGCCGCGCCTCGTGTATATTCGGCGAGGGCCTTTTTGGAGAGCCAGTAACTTCCCGGTTTTTCGGGGCGCCGTGATATGCGCTGGTCCAACAGGTTGATGACGCAGCGTTCAGCGGGTTTCTGGGCCGCGAAAAGCTCCATCAGTTTCGCCGGAGCGTGAAAGTTTATCATGAACTGGCGTTCAAAGTCTGCCATTGATTCTTCGAATACGGGTTCCGGTTTGAATATAGAGGCGTTATTGATGAGAACGTCGACGTTCCCCAGTCCGTCCCAGAAAGCATCGAGCGTCTCTATCAGCGAAAAATCGCATTCTACCGCCCGGTGTCCGGTCGAAACCCGCCCGATCTCATCCAGAAGAATTCCCGCCTCCTTTTCCGATTCGTCGTAATGGATCAGTAGCCTGGCGCCGGCTGCCGCGAATGCTTTAGTGATGGCTTTCCCGATCCTTACGGCTCCCCCCGTCACCAGCACTGTCTTTTTGGAAATATCCATAGTAGTCCGACCTCATATTCTGCCCTTCAGGAGATCCCTGACCGCATCGACGCTGCATTCTATCGACTGCGGCCTGTTTGCGAAATTCGCGGTTATTCCGGCGTCCTGGAGCTTGTCCTGGTGGTATGATACAACCGCGTCCGGATCTTTGAGTATGTTTCCGGTGAGTATACCCACGACCCGCGAGTCCGGGTGAATCACTCCGGAATCAACCAGCTTCTTAGCTCCGGCGACGGAACAGCATGATGCGGGTTCCGCCCCGATACCAGCGGCATCCACCATCGCTTTGGCGTCCATTATTTCCTGTTCCGACACCTGTTCGACGACACCGCCGGACCATTCAATGCCGCGAAGGCTTTTCTGCCAGGACACTGGATTGCCGATTTTTATAGCGGTGGCGATGGTTTCGGGATCCGCAAGCGGAGTGAAGTCCGACTTGTCTTTCCACATCCTGTACAGAGGATTCGCGCCCTCCGCCTGTATAACCGCTATTTTCGGTATTTGTTCGATAACGCCAATCTCCTTCAGTTCCATCAGCCCCTTGGAGAAAGCGCTGTTGTTGCCGAGGTTGCCTCCGGGAATCACAATCCAGTCCGGAACCTGCCAGTCGAGCTGCTGGAGCAGTTCGAAAACGATAGCTTTCTGCCCTTCTATCCGGAAAGGGTTTATAGAGTTGAGTAGATAGATATTCAGTTCTCTGCACACTTCCTGTACAAGAGCCATGGCATTGTCGAAGTTCCCCTCTATCTGCAGGGTAATGCCCCCGTAGGCCAGGGCCTGGGCCAGCTTGCCGTAGGCAATCTTGCCTGACGGGATGAAGATTACCGCTCCCAGCCCACAGGCCGAAGCGTATGAGGCCATGCTCGCGCTGGTATTCCCCGTGCTCGCGCATGCGACGCAGGAAGCATTATAGAGCCTGGCGGCGGTGATGCCGCATGTCATTCCGCGGTCCTTGAAGCTGCCGGTCGGATTCTCTCCTTCATGTTTCAGCTTGAAATCCGAAAGTCCGGCATAAACGCCGGCTTTCCCCGCATCGTAGATCCTGGTGTTGCCCTCCTGTTTTGTGACTATTATATCATCGGGCGCGTCGAGGATAAGTTCCCTGTAGCGCCAGACCCCGGAGGACTCGACCCCGCGTTTCATGCCCCAGCGCTTCTCCCAGTCTTTTTTCAGCTGTTCGGCATCGAATTCAGAGAGGTCCCTCACAACATCTAGAACGCTGCCGCATTTGCCGCATTTATAGAGTATTGAGTCGGGGTCGAAGCGCGTTCGGCAGTTTACGCATTCAATCCATGTCTCGCTTCTGTTGACCATTTAGTATTTACCGCCTGATGATTCTGTAGATATAAAAGACTCCCCCCGCCTGGAACAGGATGTTGGGAATCCACAATAGTATATGCGGATGCAGTTCGGGATATTTCCCGAAAGCCTGGAATATTGTGATAGAGAAAAAGTAGAGTCCCGCTAAAACGACGCTGAGTATCAGGCCGATAGATGTTTCGCGCCTGGAGGTCCTGATCGCCAGCGGCATTCCCAGAAGCATCAGGGCGATGGGCGAAAGCCCCATGGCAATGCGGTGGTGAAGTTCCACTTGAAGAGGGGTTATCTCCCGGCCACGCTGTTTGTACAGCATCGTGCGTCCGAACAGTTCTTTCAGTGAAAGAAAACGGGTTCTCTTGCGGACCTGTATCCTGTTGAGTTTTTTGCCGTAGTCAATGAGAAACACCTGCTTGTCGGCGTAGAGGCGAGTGGGATTCCTGTTTTTGCGGTCGTAGTCGATGATCTGTGCCTTATACAATATAATTTTCAGCATCTTGGAGCTTTCATCTACCACGATCTTTCCGTTCGAACCCGTAATATCCTGTCTTATTTCCTTTTTGTCCTTGCTCAGGCGAAAAACCTGGATGTTTTCAAGCTCGTTGTCTTCGTTTTTGCTGCCTATATAGATTGAGTAGTTCTCGTAGTCTATGGGCGTTCCCGCTTCCAGGATTGCCTCCGGGTTCTCTTTAAAGTAGCCTACCTGTTTCCGGATGGACCTGGATTTGCCGTAGAACACTGGGCTCATCTCGATATTCACGTAAAGGCACACGCAGGTCAGTAGAAAGGTTATGACCATTATCGGGGATATTATCTGCAGAATCGATACCCCGCAGGCGCGCATGGCGGTGATTTCGCTGTCGGCCGAGAGCCTTCCGAAGGTAAGCATTATGGAGACGAGGATCCCGAAAGGTATGGAAAAGGAGAGCGCCTTTGGAATAATATAGCCTATATACTGAAGCGCGGCCTCCGCGGGGATACCCATGGCGATAAGATCGAAGACCTTCAACATATACGCGCCCATCGCCGCGAATGTGACCACGAACACCGCGATCAAGGCCGTCGCAATGAATTCCTTTGTGACATAGAGATTTAGAGTCTTCAATCCGAGGGTTCCTGAAAGTTATTTAGTACATATTCAGTGAACCACGTCGGGGTCGGGGCTGAGACACTCGAAGACTGTC
>CAZGYO010000126.1:0-7605 GCA_964530455.1 uncultured Victivallales bacterium | reverse complement strand
CGAACAGGTGCCTTCTCAGAAAAGGGACGCAGGCTGCCCAGACCGCGGGGAAAAGCGCCAGGACCAGCGATACCAGCCACGGCACGAAAAATTCTATCTCACGCAGCCAGAAAAAGGCCGACACCGACCAGGCGTATCCCCAGATGTAGGCATCGAGGAATGCTTTTGCCGGAGAACGCCTCATAACAAGAAAATAAAGCGGGATCAGGCATATCCAGCCTAAAAGCGAGAGTTCAAGCGGCGGAAACGCGGCGGCGGCGGATACGCCGCATGCGACGAGGATAAGGAGGCGCAAAATTTTCCATTTTCTACTGATAAAGAACGCTTTGTTCCCGGGCCGCAGTGACTTTTTCAGGATTTCCTCCCTCCTCTGTTCCTGAAGGGCGTTTTCCTTACTGAACCTGCCGAAGGACTGTCCGGGTCTTCCGCGCATTTCTAGAGATCTCCTTTAGCGGCTGATTCCGCATATTCATGAAAAAGCTCTACATATTTGCGGTAGTTCCGGTATGAGACCGAAGGCGGGGTCTGGTGGTCACAGCTTATTATGAACCCTCCCTGTGCCGCGGCCGGGACAAGGCGTTCGAATTCCGCGCGAAGCGCGTCTTCGCCTTTGTTCATCTCCATCTTGTCGAAACCGCCCATCAAGCGGAGTTCCGGATGGTCACGGCGCAATGAGGCCACGTCAACCCCGGCCTGCCGTTCCAGGGGAAAGACGCCGTCGATGCCGGATTCTATGAACCAGAGGGCGGCGTCTGTTATGTCGCCGTCGGAATCGATAAAAATCCGGATATTGTGTTCGCGGAGTTTCGGTACGACAATATCATAGTACGGTTTTATGAATTCGTCCCAGAGCTTGCGGGAGATCATGGGACCGTTGTTGTAACTCATATCCTCCATGAAACTCATGTAGTCTGGCTGGGCGTGTTCACAGAGTCGATCTATGTAGCCGCAGGCCCATTCGGCGTTGATACGGTTGATGCGGCGCATCAGTTCAGGCTCGTCGTAGAAGGCGTAGAGATGCCGTTCGATACCGAATATTTTCCGGGGCAAAGCGAAGAAACCGGGCAGTGTGAACCAGAAACAGATTTCTCCGCGCTCGTGTGCGGGCAGATGTTCGCTGAACTGATCCTGAATCACCGGCCAGCGTCCGAGATGCGGCTCGATGAGGCTGAAATCGTCGTTTGCGGCTGTCAGGAGGCCCGCGCCGTGATGCGGGGGGCGTATCGGGCAGTCCCAGTGTATGCCGTGAGCCTGGCGCTGAACGTGAACTTCGAGCCCGAAATGCCGGCAGATATCATAGCGGTCGGTGCATGTTTCCGGAAGCCCTTCGCCGTGCCAGCGTTCTATTGTCCTGTCCCACCAGCCAGCCCACTCCAGCACCGGAAGTTTGTCGAACGGCCTGAAATCCATGACGGCGCCGAAACGTTCACGCGTGTTCAATCTATACCTCTATTTTATCGAATCCGGTGTACTGTCTCAGAGCTTCCGGGACATCTACGGAGCCGTCCTTGTTCTGAAAAAGTTCGAGGATGGCTATCGCCCACCTGTCGGTTACGGCGGTCGCGCTGATGGTATGGACGAAATCCTTTTTCCCGTCTTCGTCTTTGAACCTTATCTTGAGGCGCCTGGCCTGGAAATCGGTAAGGTTGGTGTTTGATGTCAGTTCCCTGTATCCGCCGTATCCCGGAAACCATCCTTCGATATCATATTTCCTGTATCCGGGCGCGCCGAGATCTCCCACGCAAACGTCCACCACCCTGTAGGGGATACCGAGGCTCCGCGCGAGATCCTCCTCGTTTTCCTGGCAGAAATCCTGTTGTTTTTCCGATTCGCCTGGCAGGCAGAAGACGATCTGCTCGACCTTGTGGAACTGATGCACCCGGTAGATCCCCCGCGTCTCCTTCCCGTAGCTGCCCGCTTCCGTGCGGAAGCATGGGGTGAAAGCCGAGTATCGTAAAGGCAGATCCGCGGATTCGATGATTTCGTCCGCGTGATATCCTACAAGCACCTGTTCGGATGTTCCGATAAGCGACAGATCCTCTTTTTCGAGACTGTACGTCTGATCCGCGAAAAATGGAAGGTATCCCGTCCCGTAAAGAGTCTCTTGCCTGGCAAGGCAAGGCGTCATGAACTGAGTGAAGCCCTTTTTGGCAAGTTCGTTTTGCGCCCAGAAAAACAGGGCGCTACAGAGCCGCGCGCCTTTTCCCTTCCAGTAGTAGAAGCCGGACTGTGCGACTTTCGCGCCTCTCGCGGTGTCGATAATATCCAGTTTTTCAGCGAGTTCCTGATGGTCCTTCGGTTCAAAATCGAATTCCGGCATTTCGCCCCATCTTCTGATTTCGCGGTTGTCCTCGTCGCCCGACCCGTCCGGGACTTCCGGCGCGAGCAGGTTCGGCATGAGAGCGAGATTGCGGTCCAGGGATTCCCGAATCGGCTCCAGTTTCGACTCGATCCCGGAAAGTTCGGATTTTATCAGCTTCACCTTTTCACGGGCCTCGGGATTGTCCCGGCATTCCTTGCTGAGACGGTTCCTGTCGGCTCTGAGCTTTTCGGAGCACTGTATGAGTTCTCTGAGTTCGGCGTCCTTTTCGAGAATGCCGCCGATATCGACATCCGCGCCGCGGCGCTCGCAGTTTTTCCGGTACAGTTCCGGGTTTTCGCGTATTTTCCTGATGTCTATCATCTAGCCCTGCCTTCTTCTTGGATTGGGTTCAGACAAATTGCGGGAGAGGGAATTCCCGCATGAACTCGCGTATTTCGCCGGCGACGGATTCCAGTGTCCGTTCGTCCTCCATTCCCGCGACCGCCTTTTCTATCCAGCAGGCGATCTTCGTCATCTCCTGCTCCTTCATTCCTCTCGTAGTCACTGCCGGCGTCCCTATCCGAATGCCGCTTGTCACGAAGGGGGTTTCCGGATCGAATGGTATCATATTCTTGTTAACGGTTACAGCCGCCTTGTCAAGGGCCAGAGCAACGGCTTTGCCTGTGCTGTTTTTCGGGCGAAGATCAACGAGCATGAGATGGTTGTCCGTGCCGCCGGAAACTATCCTGAAGCCTTTCTTTTCGAGTTCTTCGGCCAGGTGCGAAGCGTTCTTGACAACCTGTCGCTGATACAGTTTGAACTCGTTGGACATCGCCTCTCCGAAACATACGGCTTTGGCGGCAATTGTGTGCATCATGGGGCCGCCCTGCATGCACGGAAAGACCTTGGAGTTTATTTTCTTTATATATTCTTCCCGGCACAGTATCAGCCCCGATCTCGGGCCCCTGAGAGTCTTGTGGGTTGTGCTGGTCACCACCTCGCAGTAGGGGACGGGGCTGGGATGAAGACCCGCCGCCACAAGGCCGGCGATGTGTGCCATATCCACCATCAGTTTCGCGCCGACCGCGTCGGCTGTCTCCCTCAGTTTCTCGAAGTCGATAATCCGCGAATACGCACTGGCGCCGGCGACTATCAGTTTAGGCCTGTATTTTTCGGCAAGCTCCCTCACGTTGTCGTAGTCGATCTGCTCGGTGTCCGCCGATACCCCGTAGCTCTTGAAGTCGTAGAGCATCCCGCTGAAGTTTACCGGATGCCCGTGTGTCAGGTGCCCCCCGTGCGCCAGGTCCATCGCCAGGATCGTGTCGCCCAGTTCGACCAGCGAAAAATACGCGGCCATGTTGGCCTGGCTCCCGGAATGCGGCTGCACGTTTGCAGCTTCCGCGCCGAAAAGTTCACACGCCCTTTCGATCGCGATGTTTTCAGCCTTGTCAACGCATTCGCAGCCGTTGTAGTAGCGTTTTCCAGGATAACCTTCGGCATACTTGTTTGTGAGTACGCTGCCCTGTGCCGCGCAGACGGCGGCGCTTGCGAAGTTTTCCGAGGCGATAAGTTCGAGGCCGCCGTTCTGGCGGGATATTTCCTCATCTATAACACCGGCTATTTCAGGGTCCACGTTCCTTACGGCCGCAACCTGGTCGTACGTGGAGGTCTCGATCTTTCTTATTCGCCTCTGGTGCCGGGTCTCCGGAATGGCGGGGGTGTTCAGCCAGGTGTTGATTATTTTCAGGGATGCATCCTGATCCTGGTAGTCAGAGGGAATAACGAGTACATTGCTGCAGTTGTGTTCGCGGCTGGCCTTGACAACATCCTCGGAAGAACCGATAACGGCGCGGACACCGTTAAAACGGTTAGCGACTATTCCCATCCCGACTCCGCTTCGGCACAGAAGTATGCCGCAGGCCACCTCGCCTTTTGAAACGGCCATGGCCATAGCCGCGCCGAAATCCGGATAGTCGTCTTCGGATTCATGCGCGAACGGCCCGTAGTCGACCGGTTCCAGGCCGAGTTCCGTCAGCATTTCGAGTATAGTTTTTTTTTGTTCGAATCCTCCGTGGTCGGAGGCGATTCCAATAGAGACTATTTTCCCCTGCCAGTCGTAAACAGCTTTCATTTATTTCCTTCCTGAAAAAGTTGCTTGAAAAGGTTTTCAAGTGCGGGTTTCATCTGCTGGAAACAATCTTCGTAAAAATCCTCGTCGCCCCCGGCGGGGTCGAAAAGATCTCCTCCGCGACGGGCATAACTTAGGATGGTGAAGGTTTTTTTCAAGGCCTTCGGATCAATGCTTCCGACCACCGCCCTGTGATGTTCCCCCATAACTATTATGATGTCCGCTTCATCAAGCAGTTCCGCGTTCAGGGCGGCGCTGCTGTGCCGTGAGAGATCGAGGCCGAGCCTCTTCATCGTGTTTCTCGCCGCGAGAGCGGCAGGAGCGCCGTCGCAGGCGAAGGTTCCGGCAGAAATAACACGGACTTTTTTTTCCGCTTTCACGCACAGGTTTCTAAAATACGCTTCGGCCATCGGGCTTCTGCAGGTGTTTCCCGTACAGAGAAAAAGCACTGTCTTTATTTCTCTCTTGTTTTTTGACATGATATGCCCCTCTTCTCACTCGAAAAGCTGGTACGGGGTCCCGTAATCGACAATCTGGACGTCTTTGACATCAATGCCGAGAAGCAGTTCGCGCATGTTTTCGAGGGCATCGTTTTCCCCGTGAACCAGAAAGACCTTCTTCAACCTTTGAAGGTCCACGCCGCGAACATACTTTAAAATATCCTCGTAGTCGGCGTGGGCGCTGAATGTGTTCAGGATCTTTACCTGGGCTCTCAGCTTGTAGGGGGCGCCGAATATCTTTACTTCTCCGCGCCGTTCGGCGATGCGTCTTCCCAGCGTGTTTTCGGCCATGTACCCGACGATGAGCACCGTGTTCGCGGGGTTCTCTATGTTGTTTTTCAAGTGGTGCAGGATACGCCCGGCCTCGCACATACCGCTGCTGGATATTATAACGCAGGGTTCTGTCCTGTTGTTCAGTTCCTTGGACTTGGAAACGTCGTTTATGTAGTTAAGCCCCTCGAAGCCGAAAGGTCTCTTATTTGCGTCCAGAAAGTCCTCATCCACGCTTGAATCGAAACATTCCTGATGAACCCGGAATATGCTTGTGGCGTTGCAGGCCATCGGGCTGTCGACGAATATATCCACCTTCGGGATTTTCTTTTCGTTTCTGAGCAGGTGCAGGTAGTATATGAGTTCCTGTGTCCGTTCG
Source organism: uncultured Victivallales bacterium (assembly GCA_964530455.1). Taxonomy (GTDB): domain Bacteria; phylum Verrucomicrobiota; class Lentisphaeria; order Victivallales; family CAZGYO01; genus CAZGYO01. The sequence goes on along the minus strand of CAZGYO010000126.1, from coordinate 2,026 downwards.
ACAGCGAACGCCGGGATGATGATCTTGCCGCCTCTGTTTACCGTTTCGCGGACAACTTCCGCGAGTTCCCTTTTTGCATCTTCTATGGGGTCGTGAAGTCTGTTCCCGTAGGTTGATTCGCAGACCAGGTAGTCCACCGGCGGCAAAGGATCCGGATCCCGTATGATTGGCAGTCCGTTTCTGCCCAGATCACCCGTGAACGCGATCTTTCCGCAACCTTTGATTTCCAGGACCGCGACGGAGGATCCGAGAACGTGTCCCGCCTCGCAGAAACGGTTCTTGACGCCGGCTGCGACATGGAAATCGCGTCCGTAACCCACTGTTACAAACTGGTTCAGCGCCCGGGTGACGTCGTCCAGGTCGAAAAGAGGTTCGAAAGGATGGTCGGGATTTTTTTTCCTGAGCCATTCGGCATCCTTTTTCTGTATATAGGCGGTATCGGCCATTATCAGGCTGGCGATATCGCGTGTAGCCGGAGTTGCATAGATGTTTCCGCCAAAACCCTTGCGGCATAAAAGCGGAAGGCGCCCGCAGTGGTCGCAGTGGGCGTGGGTGAGAACCGCCGCCTCGATCCCCGAGGGATCGTAGTCGAAGCACCTGCTCTTTTCCTCGGCTTTGATACGGTGTCCCTGGAACATTCCGCAGTCCACCGCGATTCTGAGACCGTCGATGTCAAGAATATGGTTTGATCCGGTCACCTCTCTGGCGGCCCCGTAGGAAATAAGTTTTACCGGCATAAAGACTCCCTTGTTTGAAATTGATGTTCCGCTCCGTCGCCTGCGTGAACACTATACTTCCATCTGCGTAAAATTCATCAGTTTCCCGTAAACTTAAACTGAGCCTGCTCGGATTAAGCGGTCGGCCCGGGTGTGCGCGGCAAAACAGGTCGGGCAATAATTTTATAACGATTCATCCTGCTGCTTGATTTTAATAATTTGACCGCTAGGTTACCCCGAAGAGCCAAAATAATGGGGGGTAATCGTCCTTTATGTTCTTTATGCGAAAATATTTAAAAACCACCTTTACGTGTATCCGCGAGACCCCTCTGACGGTGCATCCGGCTTCGTGAAACAAACGGGTTAAGGATATCAATATTATGAAAAAATATGACGTAGTCATAATAGGCGGCGGGCCCGGCGGCTTCTGTGCGGCTGCCGCAGCGGCGAAAGAAGGAGCTTCAGTTCTCCTGGTCGAGCGCTACGGTTTTCTCGGAGGCATGGCAACCGCAGGAATTGTCAATCCGTTTATGGGATTTAAAATGGATGGCAAAAGCATTGCCAATCCCGTATTCAACGATTTTATAGAGCGTATGGATGCCGAAGGGGCTCTGGCCGAAAACCAGCATACGTTTGACGATGAAATTATGAAGATAGTCCTTGATCTTATGATGAAGGACTACGGGGTGGATGTGCTTTTTCATGCGAAATTTCTGTCAGCCGAAAAAAACGGAAATGCCATTGCCGGGCTTCTTGTCGACCTCAAAGAAGGCACGCGGCAGGTCGAAGCGGATATATTCATAGATTCCACCGGGGACGGGGATCTTGCCGATTCCGCGGGATGCCGTGTCGAAGTGGGGCGCAGCTGCGACGGATTGTGTCAGCCGATGACTCTGTGTTTCAGGCTCGGTGGTGTAGAACTCGGCAATACTTCTTTCCGTGAAGTGCGCGGTATGCTCAATGATCTATATATCAAAGCAAAAGAATCCGGGGAGGTGAGCTGTCCGCGGGAGAATATACTTATGTTTAAAACCCTCAGGCCGGATGTTATACATTTCAACACCACGCGTGTGGTTAAAAAATCCGGCATCAGTTCCGCCGAACTCACGGAAGCTGAGATTGAAGCGAGGAGACAGGCCTATTGCCTGTTTAAGCTGTTCAGGGAAAAAATCCCTGCGTTTAAAAACGCGTTCATCCTCAAACTTGCCACCCAGATCGGCATCAGGGAGACCAGGCGTGTTATGTCTTCCTATGCTGTCGGGGAAAAGGATGTCGAGGAAGGACTCAAACATGAGGACGGCATTGCAAGG
>CAZGYO010000125.1:2526-7655 GCA_964530455.1 uncultured Victivallales bacterium | reverse complement strand
GCGTGGCTTTTTTCAAATCCTCAGCTGTTGCAATAGCTGGTAGCCTGTGCGCCTGAAAAAAATCGTTTTCGTCAAAAGGTTTCCTGTCGCTATGTCCCATATGTGCGACGAATGGTACGGTCGCGTATCGGAACCCGGCGGCGGACTCTACATATTGAACAATCCGTTCAGCGAATCACCCAGTGTCACCGACCTTATAAGCAAAACCCCGGTACAGAACGGGAGGTACAAAGGGAAGATACTGGAACCCGGCGCGTTCGTTACTCCCGAGGTCACCTATGACGGCAGGACAATATACTTCGCGTACAGCGCGAACAAACAGTCTTTTTACGAACTGCGTTGGAATAAAGAGAAAAAGTACAACACGCGCAAAGAGTATTTCGCGAACCCGGACACCGCTTACCACCTTTTCAAAATAGACGCCGACGGAAAAAACCTGATGATGATGACCGACGGCAAATGGAACGATTTCGATCCTTGCGAACTGCCGAACGGCAGAATATGCTTCCTTACGGAACGGCACGGCGGCGAAGGGCGCTGCCATCCGCGCCCGTGTCCGGCATACATAATGTACTCTATGCTCCCGGACGGTAGCGATATCGAACCGCTGAGCTACCACGAAATCAACGAATGGTCGCCTACGGTTACCAACGACGGTAAGATTATCTATTCGCGCTGGGACTATGTGGACCGGGTAAACTCACACGGACAGCATCCGTGGATAGCGCTGCCGGATGGACGCGATCCGCGCGCGCTCTACGGAAACTACGAGGGCGGCGGCGGATCCGTACAGGCGGATCTGCGTCCAGTACCCGAATCCCCGTTGTTTTTCGGGACAATGTACGGCCACCACGCCAGTTCGTGGGGCACACTGACCGTCTACGACAGCAGGATCGTCGATGACGGCACAAAGAATTGCTGGACGTACCTGACCCCGGACATACCCGGATACAGAGGAAAGGAAAACCGAGGCGCGTACGCCACCCCGTTTCCGCTCAGCGAAAAATACTATCTCTGCGTGTGGTCGCCCGATGCCAGGACATACAGCCTGATAGGCTTATACAGCAAGCCCGAGGTTCCACACGGGGTCTATCTCGCGGACGCTTTCGGGAACAAGACGCTGCTCTACCGAGACCCGGATATATCCTGCAACGGGCCGTTCCCCCTGAGACCCAGGAAAAAACCCGTGGTACTGCCGCACAGCACGGCCACCGGACTCCCTCCGGGAATCGATAAGCCGCCGGTAAAAACACCTGCCGACAAGGCCGTGGTCGCGGTCATGGACGTGTACAACTCAAAACTGCCATGGCCCGAAGGAAGAAAGATTAAGGCTCTAAGAATAGTCCATATCTTTCCGAAGACGACTCCCAGCGCGGGCAGTCCTCCGATTGCGTATGACGGCGAATTCGTCGCGCGCGAAGTTCTAGGGACGGTTCCGGTAGAATCTGACGGTAGCGCGCATTTTATAATGCCCGCCGCCATGTCGATCTATTTCCAGGCCCTGGACGAAAACGGGCTTGCCATTCAGAGCATGCGCACCAGCACATACGCCATGCCGGGCGAAACCATGACATGCCAGGGCTGCCACGAACCTAAAGGGAAATCACCTAAATCCGGGCCAAGCCTGCCGATGGCGCTGAAACGGCCGCCGTCCAAAATAAAACCCGGACCGGAAGGCACAAGCCCGATGACTTTCCCCAACCTTATCCAACCTGTACTCGACGCTAAATGCGTCGCGTGCCACGAGAAAAACTCGGATAAAACCTTCAGCCTGAAGGCCAACGGCAAGGTCGATCCACGGGTCAAGAAAAAGGAGCTAGGCTGGAAATACCACCGACATTTCACTACATCATACTCGAACCTGCTCGACTATGCATGGTGCTACAACGAGCGCCGCGGCAGACCGGGCCCGAAAAATAAAAAGTGGGGGGCGGAAGGAAGCACCGGCGACCGATCCGTTCCCGGCGAAGTCGGAGCGTACGTCTCGAAACTCTATAATATTCTCACAACGGGAAGCCACAAGGACCGCGTGGAACTCTCGCCCGTGGAGATGGAAAAAATAGTCACCTGGCTCGACTGCATGTCCGTCTTCTATGGAGCCTACGAAGATACACATGCACAAAAGAAAGGCGAGGTCGTCGTGCCTAAAGTACAGTAAAATGAAGAAAGATCTCTTTAAAATGTTGAGAAAAAACACACCCATACTGTTATCCGCCATAGCGTTCTTCCTCACTTTCTCCGTCTCTGCCGGCGAACCGGAAAACGCGCCGACCTGGAACAAGGTCCGTGAAGCCGAAAATGTACCCGCGAAGATATCCGAAGACAATCTTCTCTGGAAAATCGACTGCGGAACAAGACGGCAGTATCCTATGCCGAGAATCGTCGGCGACAGGGTACTCGTGATGGGAACCGAATCGAGTAACATGGAGCCCGAATGGAAAAAGGCCGTAAAGAGGGGCGGCAGCCTCCTATGCCTCTCCCTGAAAGACGGCAGCGAAATATGGCGTCTCATCTCTCCAGGCAAGGGCAGGCCTACCTCATTCGGCATCTGCGGTGAACCGGTTGTCGAGGGAAATCGCATATACGTGGTGGCGATGCAGCATGTGTACTGCCTCGACATGAACGGAATGGCCGACGGCAACCAGGGAGCACAGAACGAACTGCAACTGATGGGCGGCAGGGGCATAAATGAGTTGCCGGACTGGTCCGCCGACATCATCTGGCACTACAGCTTCGGCCCGATGAATATTCAGGTACAGGACGCTATAAGCTGCTCTCCCGTCTCCGTGAACGGCCAGATATGGGTCAGCACCGCGAACGAAATGGGATCCGAAGCGCGCGGAACCAAGTCCAGAAAGCCGCACATGATAGTTCTCGACAAGGAAACGGGCAAACTAATTGCAACCGACGATATGGATGTCCCCGTTATCTGGCACGGCGAATGGTCTTCGCCGGCGGTGGTCGAGGCCAAAGGCGAAAAGATAGTGATTTTCGGCGACGGATACGGCATCCTGCACGGGCTGAAACTTCCCTCCCCTTCCCCCGACGGTAATCCGGTCAAGATCAAGGAGTACTGGACCTTTGACCTTAATCCCCGCGAATACCGATACGACGAACAGGGCCGCCGCCATCCATACTGCATAGACACGCGCCTGACATATAAGTATCCCATGGGCTGGCTCCGTGACGCGGAAAAATGGATCGTCCCTCCAGACGAGTGGGCAAAATCCAGGAAAACCGGCAAGGATCTCGAATCGACCGAAGGCGTAGCCCTGGAAGATATAAAATACCGTTCCCCAAGAGAAGAAACAGAGCACCCCCTGGCAAGCCCCGAGGGCCCCGCCGAACTCATCGCCACACCAGCCGTAGTCGGAAACCGCATCTACCTCGGGATCGGACGCGACTACAACTATACCGGGGGTCGCGATATCCCCGAAGACAGAAAAATTGAGAAAGGCACCGAAAAAAACCGGAAATGCGCTCTCGGACGTTTCATGTGCCTGGAACTCGAGGATCCGGCTAAACCCCCGCGTCTGGTATGGGAGGACCGCAACGCCATCAGGCTGCAGTCAACAGCCTCAATAGCCGACGGACTCGTATACGCGTGCGATCTCGGAGGATTTCTCAACTGCTGGGAAGCAGAAACAGGCAAGGTCGTCTACAGATTCGATATCGGCGCGTCCGTCCGCGAACGCTCGCAACTCGTTGTGGACGGCAAAATATACATCATCAACGACAAACATATCCTCAAGGTCATCAAAGCCGGAAGACAGCCCGAACTCATAAGCGAGACCAGACTAAAACACGAATCCGCCACCGTAGATGCCGCCGACGGGGTGCTCTGCATCGTAAGCCACAGGGACGTACGCCTGCACGGATCAGGTCAGGATTAATTCCTAACCCGTTCTTCGCGCAGAAAACCGGGCTAAGCTCGGATTCTTATGAGTTTTCGGGCTAATACCAGGGATTCAGGATGAAGATTCTTTTCGGGCCCGGAGCACTTTCCTGAGATACTCTCCGGTATATGACTTCTTCGAGCGCGCAACTTTTTCGGGAGTACCCGCGACTACCAGATGTCCGCCCTCGTCGCCGCCTTCGGGTCCGAGATCTATGATATAGTCGGCCGCCTTGACAAGTTCTAAGTTGTGTTCGACTACCAGCACGGTGTTGCCCCTGTCGCGGAGCCTGAGCAGAACGTCCATAAGCTTTTCGACATCGGCCATGTGCAGCCCGGTAGTAGGTTCGTCCAGGATATAGATGGTGTGACCTCTCGACATTTTCGCAAGTTCCGAGGAAAGCTTTACGCGCTGGGCCTCGCCGCCGGACAGCGTGGTCGCCGCCTGTCCCAGATGAATATATCCAAGCCCGACATCACGTAGCGTGCCGAACTTCCGTTTGAGCGCCGGTATCGAGTCGAAGAAGTCCGCCGCCTCGTTCACGGTCATATCAAGTACGTCGGCGATGCTTTTACCCTTGTAAAGCACGTTAAGGGTCTCGCGGTTGAAACGCCGTCCGCCGCATGCCGAACAAGTGACATAGACATCCGGCAGAAACTGCATCTCGATCTTCTTTAAACCGTCGCCCCGGCATTCCTCGCAGCGGCCGCCTTTTACATTGAAACTGAAACGCCCGGGCTTGTAGCCCCGCAGTTTCGATTCCGGAAGCTTGGAGTACAGTCTCCTTATATGGTCGAATGCCCCCACATAGGTGGCAGGATTTGACCTGGGGGTCCTTCCTATCGGGCTCTGGTCGATGACGATCGCGCGTCCGAGATGTTCGAGACCTTTGATCTGCCTGAACTTGCCTGGGATTTCCGAACCTATGTCGAAATGACGGTTTATGGCGGGTCGGAGCGTATCATCTATCAGTGAACTTTTTCCCGAGCCCGAGACTCCCGTAACACAGCAGAATGTCCCGAGCGGGATCGACACATCTATATCCTTAAGATTGTTGTGGCATGCCCCTTTTATCGAAATCTCTCTGCCCATCCCCCTGCGGCGTTTCGACGGCGCTTGTATGCATTTGCGTCCGGCAAGGTAGTCCCCGGTAAGGGAATCTGCGTGTTCGGATATCTTTTCAGGGGGGCCCGCCGCCACCAGTTCGCCGCCGTGCCTGCCGGCGGCCGGGCC
>CAZGYO010000125.1:0-2516 GCA_964530455.1 uncultured Victivallales bacterium | reverse complement strand
ATGACGTGGTCCGCACGGCGTATCGTGTCGAGGTCGTGTTCAACAACCACTACGGTGTTACCCGTGTCGCGAAGATTCTCCAGCGTGTTCAGCAGCCGCGTGTTATCGCGCTGGTGCAGGCCTATGCTGGGTTCGTCAAGAATGTACAGGACCCCGGTCAATCCGCTGCCGATCTGTGTGGCCAGCCTGATCCGCTGCGCCTCGCCGCCGGACAATGTCCCGCTCTCCCTGTCAAGAGTAAGATATTCCAGACCGACATCTCTCAGAAAACTCAGTCTCGACTCTATCTCGCGAAGTATCTCGCCCGCAATCTCCCGCTGCTCCTTGCCGAGTTTCAATCCGGCGACAAAGCCGGCGCATTCCCTGACGCTCATCGCGTTGAATTCGTGTATGTTCTTTTCCCCGACTGTCACTCCAAGGCTGACCGGATTCAGCCTCGCCCCCCTGCATGCGGGACATTCGCGGGACCTCATATAGTTCCTCAAACGCGCGCGGACGGAATCGCTCTCCGTCTCCACGTAGCGCCGTTCAAGGTTCGGTATTATCCCTTCGAAAGGTTTCTGAAGCTTGTGCCTCCTGCCGGAACGCCAGTAATCGAAACGGATATCTTCCTCTCCACTACCGTAAAGAAGCAGTTTCCGGATCTTCGCCGGTATTTTCCTGAACGGCCGTTGGAGAAGGTCCTCGATACCGGTATGCGCCGCCAGGCACCTGAGCAGGTGGTTGTAGTATATCAGAAGCCGTCTGGGTCCCCTCCTCCATGCGGGAATCGCGCCTTTCTTGATGCTCAGGCCCGGATCGGGTATGACAAGGTCCTCGTCGAATACCAGGTGCTTGCCCAGTCCGTTGCAGGTTTTACACGCGCCGTAAGGACTGTTGAACGAAAAGTTCCTCGGCAGAAGCTCCTCGAAACTTATTCCGCAGTCCGCGCATGCAAGCTTTTCGCTTATCCGCATCTCGTCCCATCCGGATCTCTTCCGTTTATCTTCTACGAGCACAATCATCGTGCCGTCCCCGCAACGCAAAGCCAGTTCCACCGAATCGTTAAGCCTTGAAAGCTCGATCTTGCCGGATACCAGCCGGTCGATCACGGCGTCTATGCTGTGCTTTTTCGTCTTGGCAAGCGACGGCAGGTCGGAGTCCAGCTGATATATCTCGCCGTCGATGCGGACGCGCACGAACCCGTCGCGCCGGATCCCGTCTATAATCTCCCGGTGCTCGCCTTTCCTGCCCGTCACGCGCGGAGCCAGAAGCATCAACCTTTTTTCCCCGGGTATTCCCAGTATGCGTCGGCAGATAGATTCGGCGCTCTGGCCTTTCACCTTTTTCCCGCATTCGGGACAGTGAGCCGTTCCGATATGCGCGTAGAGCAGGCGCAGATAGTCGTATATCTCCGTGGTGGTCGCCACCGTCGACCTGGGATTGCTACCCGCTGAACGCTGCTCTATCGATATGGCCGGAGAGAGACCCTCGATATGGTCCACTCTTGGTTTCTGCATCTGGTCAAGGAACTGCCTGGCATACGCGGACAGGCTTTCAACATAGCGGCGTTGCCCCTCGGCGTACAAAGTGTCGAACGCCAGGGACGACTTGCCCGAACCGCTGAGCCCGGTCACAACCGTAAGGCTGTTCCTCGGGATGCGCACGTCGATCCCCTTGAGGTTGTGCTGCCTGGCGCCCTTTATCAGAATGTCGTTGTCTTTGGCCATTGTTATGCCGGTTCTATTCTTCAAAATTATAATTCCGGATTCCCAATCCGCGTGGAGAATTCTGACATATTTTTCCGAGTATTCAAACTCTCTTCGAATCAAATCACGATTCCCGGCATGCGGTCTCGGCCACTAACCCGGAAACTCGCCACCGTGTGAAAATTTTCGGTCTGATCACACAAATCCACCATCAGTCGCCGATCCGGTTTCGCTGCCGTCTCCTCTCGAGTTCGGCGCGGGCGGCGGCGAGGTTCTTTTCTATTTCCGGGTTCCCGGGATCGAGTCTCAGAGCCTTTTTAAAGAGCGCGGCCGCTTTCCCAAACTCCCCCCTTCCAAAATGCAGCACGCCCTTGTTGTTCAAAGCCCGACGATGCGCGGGATCCAGTTCCAGGCATGTCCCGTAAGAAGAAAGTGATTTATCGAGTTTTCCACTCATTTGCATGTTCAGGCCTATATTGTAGATCAGATCGGGATTTTCCGGTTCAAGGCGGTACGCTGTTGTCAGAAGTTCCGCGGATTTCCGCAGCATTCCCAGATCCGAAAACAGGATTGCGAGGTTCATGTATGCGTCAGCCTCGTCCGGATCAAGTTCCATTGCTTTGCGAAAAGCGTCCACGGCCTCTTCCAGACGGCCACTTCGCTGTTCTATTGTTCCGAGAATATTGTAGTTCCTGGCCCATTCGATCCCGCGCATGGCTTCAAGTACATGTTCGCGGGCCTTGTCCAGCCGGCCGCTTCGCATATATGCCTCGGCAAGTATCCCGGCGGACTCCGCCCCCTCTCTCGAACGGTCGAACGGGGGCCTCG
>CAZGYO010000124.1:0-7719 GCA_964530455.1 uncultured Victivallales bacterium | reverse complement strand
ATACTCAGGCCGATGGTCTTCGCCGCTGGAATACTCGAAAAAATCCCGCCATTCAGGATACTGGGACTGCACCATGTTGTTTTTCTGAAAAAGGAAAACACTTGAGCCTGAATATAACAGCGATTTTTAAACTGCTTTTTCCAGGTCAACACGCTACGCATGGAGGGCGTCAGGCCTGATCATAGCGGTAGTTGTAGTTGTAGTACTTGCCGCGTCCGCCCTTTATACTCACATCGAATGCAAGCTGGTTTATTACGATGCCCAGGAGTTTAGCCTCGTTTTTCTGGAGCATCTGTATGGCCCGCAGGAGAAGATGCCTGCTCGTGGTGTCGGACTGGTATATCAGCAGGGTTCCGTCGACACTCGTCCCGATTATGCTCGAGTCCGAAACCGGCAGCGCCGGCGGGGTGTCGATTATAACGAAATCGTAGTCGCCTCGAAGTTCCCTTATAAGTTCCCTGAACTCGGGCGAGAGAAGTAGTTCGGAGGGGTTCGGCGGAATGTTGCCGCACGGAAGCAGGTGAAGGTTGTCTATTCCCTGGGTGTCAATCAGTTTGTCCCACTCGGAATCCCCCATCAGCACGTCCGTGAACGTGCGAATCGCGGTATCACGCTTTGCCGTGCCTATAAGCATGTCGCTCAGGCCGGGAGTCTCATCTATCTTGAAAAGGTTCGCTATCTGCGGACGTCTCATATCACCCTCCAGAAGCAGTGTGCTCTTGCCCATCTGCGCCAGGGCGATGGAAAGGTTCGTCGAGGTCAGGGTCTTCCCTTCGCGCGGGCTTGTGCTGGTAACCGCGATAACGTTCCCGGACGTACTGGCGGCGCCTATCGCGAACTGGATATTGGTCCGCAGTGTGCGGTAGGCTTCGGCTGTCACGGAAAGCGTATCGAAGTTCATCAGTATTTTCTGGTCAAGATCGAGAGGAGGTTCTTTTTTCTTCATGGGAACAAAACCGTAGAACAGCCGGAAAAAATATTTCCTCAACGAAGCCAGAGGGCGGAAATTGTGTGACTGCGGATCGTTGTCCGAACCTATCAGGGGAATATGGGCTATGACCGAAAGCCCTGTAATGCGCTCCACGTCCTCTATCTTTCCTATCGAAGTGTCCAGGCCCTCCCAAACAAAGGCTACGATGCCGCCCAGTATAATGCCGAAAAGCGCCCCGGCAATCAGGTTCATCTGGAAATCGGGTCGAACTTTCCGGGCGGGACCCGCGCTGGATATTATCTGTATCTCGTCTTTAGCTTTCTGAAGTTTCGCCTGAAAATCTATGTCGGCTTTCATCTTTAGTTCATTCAGTGTGGCCAGGATATTCCTCTTCAATTCTAGTTCGGAGGCCGACTCGTCGTATTTCTGCTGGACCACGGGGATGGCGTTCAACTTATCCTCGATTGTCCTGATGATCTTTCTCTGCCGCAAAAGGCGCGGATGGTTTTCCTGGTATTTCTCCTGGAGTTTAATGTATTCGACGCGCAAGGCCGTCAGGTTTTCGCGGTAAACCTGTTCCGAACCCAAATACGCCTTTTTTGTGGAACTTTCCCCGACTTCGGATCTTGCTTTCTCAAGATCATCCCTGATAGCCTGCACCCTCTCATCAATGAAAGACTTTGTCTCTGCCGCCTCCGTTGTCTTGCTTTTCCAGAAGTCGGCCCTGTAGGCTATCGCGAGGATGTCGGCAATCGCCCGGGCGAGATTGCGGCTCGGGCCGCTCGCGTTTATCTCAACAATGTCGCTCTGCGGAATCTGCTCTACCGAAATCGCCCCTTTAAGACCGTTCATGCCGAGCCCCTGGACAAGCTTGCGGTCACCTTCCAGGTTTATAGCCCTGATCTGCTCCAGCTTATCCTCGAAGTAACGGGAATCCGGCCCGGGATCGAATCCCGCAGGATCCCGGAGTATCTCCAGAACCTTCTCTATTATTGAATCCTTGTTCGCGAGAAGCTTGATCTCGGAACTTATCTCGTTGCCTTTAGAACCATACCAGGTTATCTGCGCGCCCTCAATCGTCGCCATCGGCTGCCGGGAAGATATCTTGATCTTGCATGTGGACTGGTATACGGGACTGATGTTGACTGTATGCATCAGCACCCCGCCAACGACCAGAAGAAACACGAGAACCACCTGGAACGAACGCTTCTTGAGAATCATCCAATAGTCGGCTATGTCTATATTGTGGCCGCCACCGGCGGTGAATGGATTCATTTTCTATCTGTCGCCCCAAAACTGTTCTGTGTTGAATATACGCACTGACTGTACATATTCAGTAAACCACGTCGGGGTCGCCCCGAGCAACGGGGTTTGCTGAACATGTACCACTGACCCGGCTGTTTCCCGAAGCCGGTTTTCATGAAAAATACAGGTTTACTGGAGCCAATTTTAAAACTCTCCGTTGCGGCGCGCAGTTTTGAAACTGGCTCTAACTCGTTAACACAATAGACTTGTTTCATGTTTTCCGCCACCTGTTTGATGAAAATCATAGCAAAATTCATCCTCTAAGTCAAGAGTCCTCTTTTCACGGCGCAAATTATTGAATAGAAAGCGAATAAGCCTATTTTAAACTTTCATGGAGTTTCAACACCTAATTCAGTTCGGTTAAAAACAATGATCCAGCATTCCCTGCCCTATTTCGACAATGAGGACATGAAAGCGGTATCCCGGGTCCTGAAAAATCGCTATGTCACTTCCGGACCCGAAAACGAAAAGCTGGGACTTGAATGCGCGAAGGCGCTGGGGCGCAAGTGGGGCATCGCCCTGCAGAGCGGAACCGACGCGCTGATACTCGCCCTTGCCCTGCTGAAACTCGCACCGGGAAGCAGAATAGCCGTGCCGGCATACTCCTGCAGCGCAATACTCGATGCCGCCGCGGCAAATCAACTCAAACCCGTCCCGGTGGACTGCTCCAGGGAAACGCTTGCAGTCGAGCCCGCCACAGCCAACGCCGTAGAGGACACAAGGGCCACGGTCGCCGCATACATCTGCGGGATTCCCGCGGCTTTCGAAAATATAAAAGGCACGCTGATCGAGGACTGCGCCCAACTGATCGGCTTGGAAGGGACGGATAGACCCGGATCAAAGGGACGCTTTGCAATCTGCTCTTTCTACGGCACAAAACTTCTCGCAGCGGGACACGGCGGACTTCTTTCAGGAAACAACGCAAAAGATTACGACGCGGCAATGTCCATGCTCAAACACGACAAAAGGGAAAACTGGAAACCCAGGCTACACTTCCTGATGTCGGACCTGAACGCCGCTCTGGCGCGGTCACAGCTCAAAAAACTCCCGCGCTTTATCAAAGAACGCCGGACACTGGCCGGAAAATATGCCGCGGCTCTGGATGAAAACCCGCCCCGTCCCGACAGAATATACGGCCGGTTCCTCGTCAAAGTAGAAAACTCCCTTTCAAAAATGACCGAAAAAATGAATGAAAACGCAATAGAGGCTAAACGCCCCGTCTTCAAACCCATATACAAATACCTGGGATACCCCGATTCCCGTTTCCCGAATTCCGCTTGGGCACATGATAATATACTTTCCGTGCCCCTTTATCCGGGCATGCCCGATGAAGACATAAACAAAATATGCGCTTTCCTCAAAAGGAACAAAAATGAAATGCGTTGCTGGCCACCAGCCTAATGCCTACCCATACGGCGGATTCTTCGCCAAAGCCGATTACGTCGACGAATTCGTCATCGTCGATGTCACGCAGTACGTCCGCAAGGAGTACCACAACAGGAACAGAATAAAACTACTCGACGGTAAAGCACACTGGTTGACCATTCCCGTTCTCACTTCCGGCAACTACGGAGACAGTATCCGCGAAATCCGCATCGACAACACAAAGAAATGGCGCAGAAAACACCGGAGGACACTGGAACTAAACTACGCGAAAGCCCCGTACTTCGAAATCTACTACCCCGAAATTAAGGATCTGCTGGATGCCGAATGGGAGTTTCTTGCTGAATACAACACCGCCTTAATCGACCTTTGTTTCAGGCTACTGGGTATTAAAACAAAATACTCCATTGCTTCGGAAATCGGAATCGAAGGATCGGCCACGGAACTGATAGTCGACATCTGCCGCAAGACCGGCGCCGACACCTACCTGCACGGTATGCACAGCCGGGACTACGTCGATTTCAACGTAATGAAAAATGCAGGCATAAAAAGCATGGTACAGTCTTTCAGATCCCTTGAGTACACGCAGACAAGCACTCCTTCCCAATATGTCCATTCTCGATATCCTCTTCAACTGCGGAAAAAAAAGTATGGATATTATCAGAAATGGAAGCTCCTCGCAGCAGATCTGAATCCCGTCGCCTGCCGGGGGGACATCTCCGTTATCCCGAAAATTTCATGAAAAATCGGCTCCAGGGTTATTCCAATTCCCTGTTGAGGGACCTGGTTCCTGAAAGTTTATACCAGGAATCTTCCAGCAGGAACGCAAATCTCTGGACCATCATGACTGCTGTCTGGTGTATTGGCTCTCCGTTGTCCACGAGGTAGATCGTGCCCACGATAAGCTTTCTCTGTGCCTTTTCTTTAGGCGTGAGTTCCGACTGTGGCTTAGTGGCGAGTCGGTCGAGTTTCAATCTGAGATCATGGAACTGCCTGTAGAAATCGTCCTCAATAAGCTTAAGGTCGATCTCTTTTTCGAAGTCGGCCACCAGTATTTTAGAGAGTTCGCGCGCCGCGTTTTCATCCCCGATAATCTCCGAATACTCTTTAATTGCCGGTGCGTTTTCGCGTATCACCTTTTTATATTCCGGCAGCACCTCGGCTTTTATTCTAAGTTTCAGGTCCGCGAGTTTTTTGTCGACAAACCCTGTTGCCATATTTTCCATTCCTGGCAAAAGGGAGTAAACCCTGTCGATCGCCTTTTCTATCATAACCGGGGTCTGTTCCCTTAATATACCTTCGGCGCTCTCGCGAAGGACAGGGGTGGTTTCGCTTATCTTATTTTTAGCGAGAGCGGAAATATTCAACGGAGTCACATTCTTTTTTATCAAATGGGAAACCAGCAATGTATCAGCGAGAATAAAGATGAACAGGAAAGCGTAGAGCGCCGCCAGTATTCTGGTGTTTCTCACCGTCTTGCGTTTCTTTTCAGAGATTTTTTCATAAAGGGATTCAATCTTTTTATCCAGATCGTTCATTTTGCACCTCCCGGCTCCTTTTCGCCTCTTTCCGGATTGATATGGTAAATGGCAAGTTCCAGGATGGATTCAGCCATCATCAGTTTAAGCTCCTCAATCTCCGTCCCGTCGAGAGCTTTCATCTCCGGAAGCTGCCGGAAACGGGCTATGGACTTTTCCATTTCGTCGAGGTCGGAATAGATCAGTTCCATTCGTTTCTCGAGCAGAGCTGTAATCTCTTCGACGAAGATATTTTCAGCTTCCCGCATCGATTTCTGAAGCTTTTCAAGGGGTATTTTGGGGTATCTGTCGTGGATTTCTTCCTCGAGTTCGATAAGTGTTTCGTTCAGGATATCTGTAAGTCCGTCGTGAAGGCTCTGCCGGACATGGGCCCTGACATTCTCGAACATTTCGGCGCCGGTTTTTTCAAGCTCCGGTTTTTCCTTCATGATACGCTTTTTCGCATCTTCGAGAAGTTCGGGAAGGATTTTATCGATAAGATCTTTCTGGAAAGCTTTTATTTCCTGATCGTGTCTCAGAACGTCATCCAGGTCTTCGATGACGATCTCCCTGAACTCGGCAATGCTTTCCTGCGAGGTGATATCCGTGTAGAAGCCATACATATTCCATGCGAAAAGAGCAAGCGTGGCGAGAATCAGAAGCAGTCCGACCCTTGCGGTCAGTCTCTGTTTTTTCTCGGACTTTTCGATCTCGGCCAGCAGGTCTTCGGCCTCAACAAGTTTTCGCAGAATATCCTCGTTCTCTTCTGTCGGGGATTCCGGCGGGGTTTCGTGTGTTTCAGGCATGGCGCTTCTCCTTATTCTGGACAATTCTCTCCTGGACAATTTTTACTTTTCAAGTCCGGCTACTATTGAAAATATCAAAAAAATGGTCAAATTTCAAGTCCCGGAAGATTGGCTTCATATATTTAGGTGTTAAATTTGAAAAACCGGAGGAAGAGATGTCGCAGAAAAACAAGAGGTTCAAGACGGAAGTAAAACAGTTGCTGGATCTGATGATCCATTCGCTTTATTCCAACAAGGATATTTTCCTGAGGGAACTCGTGGCAAACGCAGCGGACGCGATCGACAAGGCCCGTTTCGAGTCTCTCACGAACGAGGACTTGTCCAGGGAATGGGAGATATGCATTGAATCCGACAAGGAGAACGGTCTTCTTACCGTATCGGACAACGGCATAGGGATGTCGGAAGAGGAGGTTGTAAAGGAGATAGGGACGATAGCGCGTTCCGGCACCAAAGCTTTTCTCGCGGCACACGAAAAGAGCGGGAAAGGTGAAATTCCGGAACTTATAGGGCAATTCGGGGTCGGGTTCTATTCTGCGTTCATGGTATCGGACAAGGTTGAACTTCTCACGAAAAAGGCAGGCGCGGACAGCGGGGCCGTCCGCTGGGTTTCCGATGGAAAATCCGGCTACACCGTTGAAGAAGCTGAGAAGGAGGATCAGGGGACCAGCATCATCCTGCACCTGAACGAGGAGTCCCGCGGCTATCTCGATGAATGGAAGATATCGCAGATAATAAAACAGTATTCCGACTTCATAGAGCACCCGATATCCTTCGTTCCCGAAGAGGATGACAAGGAGAAAAAAGTGCTGAACTCGCAGAAGGCTATATGGCTGAGGACACCTTCGGAAATAAGCGAGGACGAACACAAATCGTTTTTCAGTCATCTATCGCATTTCGGGGGCGACCCGTTACACACAATCCATCTGTCCGCGGAGGGCACGGCCGAGTTCCGCGCGCTGCTCTACATACCCTCGAAGGCGCCGATAGAGATATTCGGTCAAAGGGAGATGAAAAACAGTCTTCATCTGTATATAAGGCGCGTGTTCATAACCGACGACTGCGAGGCGTTGCTTCCCGAATACCTGCGTTTTGTAAAGGGGGTTGTGGATTCGAGCGACCTGCCTCTGAACATATCCAGGGAGATGCTGCAGGACAACGCGATGATAAGGACAATCCGCAAGAACATCGTCCGCAAGGTTCTTTTGGAACTCGACGGTCTCATGAAGGAGGACAGGGAGAAATATCTCCAGTTCTACGGAGAGTTCGGGAGCATACTTAAAGAGGGCATCTACAACGATTTTGAGAACCGTGAAAAGCTCCAGAAACTTGCGATGTACGCGACCATGAACAAGGTGGATGGAAAGCTTGTAAGTTTCGAGGAATACATAAGCTCTATGCCGCCCGAACAGGAGGAGATATACTACCTTGTAGGCGAAAACCGCGCCCTGCTTGAGAACTCGCCGCAGCTGGAATCCATACGCGAAGCCGGATTCGACGTTATTTTCATGACGGATCCTGTGGACGAGTTCATCGTGCAGTCTCTGCACGAAGTGGAAGGCAAAAAGCTTAGGGCCGCGGGTAAAGGCACGATAGATGTCGGCAAGGACAAATCCGCGGAGAAGCAGAAGAAGAAAGCGGAGAAAGAGCACAAGGGCCTTCTGCAGGCGATTCAGAAGAAGCTGGACAATCAGGTCAGGGAAGTCCGATTCTCATCGAGGCTGAAGGAAAGCCCCTGCTGCCTGGTCGGCACGGAACAGGATCCGAGCCCCTACATGGA
>CAZGYO010000123.1:0-7733 GCA_964530455.1 uncultured Victivallales bacterium | reverse complement strand
ATCTCTGTGGCTTTGTGGCTTTGTGCGAGAATAAAATATACCCGGGGCGATGCCCCGGCCTATGGGATTACAGGCTTTCAGCCCTGAAAATAAGCAAAAAGATAGATAATCAAAATCGAAATCGCTATCGGAATCGACGCATCATGACGCTGGGACGCGAGAGACTTGACGTTTACCGTCTATCTATCGGCTACGTGGCCTGGGTATACGAAAAGGCCAAGGGGTTGAACGGCGTGCATCGCCCCACACGGGGCAAAATGGCTTCGGGTCAGCCTGTCGATACCGCTCTTGCAAAGCAAAATATGTTTCCCGCATCCTGAAACCTGTTTCGGTACCTGTTCCCCATTTTGAGCGGGGATGCGCGCGTTGTGTCATTATTGCGCGCTTTGCGCCGGGCACTGTTGTGTCATTCTGTCGCATTACACCCCGCGTAAAAAAGAACCACACCCACGTTAACACCTTGCCATTAAAGCTTTGCGAATTTCGCGCATTTTTCTGGCACGGGGAATGCTTATATAAAAGTGAGAAAGAAAAGAAAAAATTAAAGAAAGGAGGAAGGATTATGTACCCGATCAAGAGAAACAAACAGACGGGACTCAGCCCTTGGAGAGATCTTCTTGGGACTGAAAGAATGCTGAGTCGGTTCTGGGACGAGTTCTTACAGGACAATCTTCCGGAAGAAGCAACATTTTCACCGAGTGTGAAGATCACAGAGACCGACAAGAGCTACAATCTCACGGCTGAACTTGCCGGGATAGCGAAAGACGACGTGAAAGTCGATGTGGATGGAAACATCCTTACAATCCGGGCGGAAAAGAGGAAACCGGAGCTCAAGGAAAACGAAAACTCGCACTACGACGAGATAAGCTACGGTTCCTATGTCCGCAGAATGTCGCTTCCCGACGGGGTCGACACGGAAAACATCAGAGCCGAACACAAAGACGGTGTTCTGGCGCTGACTCTTCCCAAGAGCGAAAAACACAAGCCGCGGGAGATCAAGGTCAAGTAATATTTCTCCGGCGATCTTGCCGGAGAACAACTCAGACAAACGGGCCTGCCGCATGATGCGGCGGGTCCTTTTTGTTCAGTCCAGATTCTGCTGTTCGCAGAGTTTCGAGTAAAGTCCACCGCGGCGCATCAGGTCCCCGTGTGTCCCCTGCTCCACGGCTTTCCCATTCTCTATTACCACAATGATATCGGAGCTGATAACCGTCCCGAGCCTGTGAGCTATCACTATCGAAGTCCGGTTTTTCATCAGCTTGTCAATGGCTTCCTGGACTATGCGTTCGCTTTCTGAATCCAGCGCGCTTGTAGCCTCGTCCAGAAGAAGAATGGCAGGATCTTTGAGAAAGGCCCTTGCAATCGCCAGTCGCTGTTTCTGCCCGCCGGAAAGCACCGTCCCGCTTTCGCCTATCATGGAATCCATTCCTTCCTCCATTTCCATTATAAAATTCATGGCATTCGCGTTTTCGGCCGCACACCGCACTTCGCCGTCACTTGCCTGCGGCCTTCCATACCGGATGTTTTCGCGGACCGAACCTGAAAAAAGCATCGGATCCTGCGGTACCAGACCGATCTGTGACCTGAGCGATGAGAGCTTAAAATCCCTTATGTCAACCCCGTCGATAGTGATGCCCCCCGAGTCGGGGTCGTAGAAACGGTTCAGAAGGCTTATGACCGTGCTCTTACCCCCTCCGGACGGACCGACAAGAGCGACGGTTTTTTTTGCTTCAATATGGAGGTTCAAATGGTCTATAACCTTCCCGGCACCCACGGAAAAGCCGGGATATGTGAATTTCACCTCTTCAAAACCAATATTCCCCTGCACCTCGTTTACTTCCACGGCGCCCGGCCTGTCTTTTATATCCGGCGGGGTGTCAAGGATTTCGAATATTCTTTCGGTAGCGCCCAGGGCGTTTGCGGCTTCCAGTTGTGATTCACTCAGTCTCTGAAAGGGCCCGTAGAGATGCCCCTGCATCATCACAAACTGAACGATCAGTCCGATAGA
Organism: uncultured Victivallales bacterium; assembly: GCA_964530455.1. GTDB lineage: Bacteria > Verrucomicrobiota > Lentisphaeria > Victivallales > CAZGYO01 > CAZGYO01. The sequence goes on along the minus strand of CAZGYO010000123.1, from coordinate 5,725 downwards.
GATATTTTCGGGGTGGAAGATGCCCATATAGCCGCCTATCACGATTACAAGCAGCGGAGCCAGAGCGTTGAGTGTAGAGACAAAAACATGGTTGAGTCCGTTGAGCGACGCATTCTTTATGCCCAATAAAACGATATCCTCGGATATCTCGGTAAAACGCTGTATCTCGTCGTCTTCCTGGGTAAAGGCCTTCACCACGGTTGTAGCGGCAAGCTTTTCCTGTGTATCACCCGCAAGCCATGAGAGTTTGCCGCGTATCTTCTTTGAAAGCACCTTAACTTTTCTTCCTATGGTAAAGAGAATAATCAACTGCAGCGGTATAAGCGAGACTGAAAGAAAGCCCAGGACAGCATTCTGCGAAAAAAGATAGGTCAGCACCACTATTATAACCCCGATGTTCATCCAGAACTGCACGACGATCCGTGACAGGAAGGGCTTTATCGTCTGGGTATCGCTTACTATCCTGCTTGTAAGCGACCCCGAACGGTTTATGTCATGAAAAGAATGGGAGAGCCCCTGCACGTGGGCATATAACTCACAGCTTATATCGCGGATTACGCGGTTGGATGCAATCGCGGCAAGAAGGCTTCTCAAAAAAGTGGGGACGGGACTTGCAAGCGCAATCCCCACACCGATAAAGAGCAGACGCAGAATCCCGTTCCAGGCCTCTTCAGAGGAAAGTTCTCCGGCGGCCTGCATGTTCAGCACATCGATAGATTCACCGAAAACCCAGATAATGCCTATAGGAGCGAGAAACTTTATAAGCCCCATGATTACCGCGCTCAGATACATGAACCAGTAGGGCCTGATGTATCCGAGCAGTCTCAGCAGATTGTTGCGTTTCTTCTTCACGGTTTCAGAAGCACTCCGTTGTCGAAAGAATCCATCGCAAGCACACCTGAAAACTGCGCCGCAATCGCCTTTCTCATCCCCCGCGCCTTTCTTCTGTTTCCCGCTACATCAGGTTTGTCCATCTTATTTGACATCCGCATCCTCGGCTTCCAGCAGCCGCCTTTTAAAATCCGCCGCGCCACTGTCCGTCCTTCCCCAGAAACCTCCCGGTGTCCCGTCGGAACGCAGAACACGGTGACAGGGGAAAAACAGCGGAAAGGGGTTGCGTGCGAGCGCCGAACCGACCGCGCGCGCGGCCCCGGGAAATCCCGCTAATCCCGCGAGTTCACCGTAGCTGACGGTGCGGCCCCTGGTGACTTTCCCGCGGAGTTCGCAGAGAAGTTTCATCGCAAAAGGTGTCAAGCCGGACAGATCAAGCAGGTCCAGCGGCAGTTTACCCGCGCCGTGGCTGAAATAGCCGCGAATCCCGCCGAGAAGACATTCAAATCCTCTGCCCGGAAACCCCGCGGATGTTCCGGAACCGCATGGAACGCATTCCGCCGAAAACAGCCTGGACCTCACAATGCGAAGTTCCGGTTCCCGCACAATGTCAAGAGTCAGTGTTGCAGGCCCCGTTACGACCGCGATTTTTTCCGAAGGGATATCTGTCACCTGGATACCTTACCCGAATCCGACTGAAAAGATGTATTATTCGAATACACTTCACGCGCGTGTTTTCCGTCCCAGTCCACCCGCGTGACACTCGCATTGGCGACAAAAGGCATCTCCATGCCGGGAACAAGGAGACGGGTCAATGCCTGGATCGGGAAATAATGAGTGACACATATGATTTTCCGGTACTTGAAATTGTCGTTCAGAATCCTGTTTGCAAAAATCCCGCTCCTGAAATCCAGGTCATGCTCAGTCTCGTAGTCCTCCGGCCACCAGCGCGGGGAATCGTAAGAGCCCTCAACACCCATTTCTTCCGCAATGACGTCAAGACCGGGCATCCGGATCTTCTCCGGAAACCAGGCCGGAACGTAGTATTCATGAAGAACGGATTCAAGTTTTACGGGCGCTCCTGTGGCGGACTGTATCCTTTTTGAAGTAAGAACGCACCTTTTAAATGGGCTTGAAAGTATTAAAGCATCTTTCCCGCAAGCCTCTCTTCCGGAAATGAACTCCGCGCACCCAGAGGCCTGCGCCCTCCCCCGGGGCGTTAAACTCGAATCAACTGAATCGTTCAGTCCCGCATTATGCATGGATTCTCCATGCCTTATAAGATATATGTTTTTTTCCATAGAAAGCAACGTTTTTTTCAGAAACAGCATCGCATATCTTTATAATAGAGCCTTTTTCTCATCTTCTTCAAGAAAATGCCCGGCAAGCCGAAAGAGCCAGTTTCAAAACTCCGTGTGAACCGCGTTGCTAGCGCAGGCGCGGCAAACGGTGCGACGAAATGGCTCGAAAGAATATTTTTACTTGAAATTGCCTGCCGGAAAGCTTAATTTAAATCGTGAATCCGTGGGATTCTCTGCGGGACTCTGGTCCAACGAGCTTTAAAATTGGCTCTAGAACTATTGAAACACCATGCGAGAATGAATAAAGACAGACCCAACATACTTTTCATACCTGTGGACGACCTGCGCCCCGAACTTCGGTGCTACGGACGCGAAGAGCTTGTAACTCCCAACATTGATCGCCTGGCCGAACGCGGCGTGGTCTTCTCGCAGGCCTACTGCCAGGTGCCGGTTTGCGGCGCAACGCGAGCGAGTCTCCTGACGGGTGTACGTCCGGCAAGAGACCGTTTTGTCGACTACATGACCTGGGCGGACCACGACCTCCCGGGAGCCAGGACTCTTCCGCAGCATTTCATGGAGAACGGATATATCTCTCTGGCCAACGGAAAGGTTTTCCATCATAAACCGGACACTGCGGAAAGGAGCTGGAGTTCCCGGCCCTGGCATCCAAACGACGACGCCTTCGAAAGCTGGCGAAACTATATTCTGGAAGAAAATATCAAAGCGGACGCATCCGGCACACACCGTGGACCGCCCGTGGAACGCGCAGAGGTCCCGGACGATGCCTACTATGACGGGCAGATAGCGGAGCACGCCCTGCGTGATTTGAGGATGCTTTCCGAACAGGACAGGCCCTTTTTTCTCGCGGTCGGGTTTCTCAAGCCACATCTGCCTTTCAACGCTCCGGCAAAGTACTGGGACTTCTACGACCGCGAAAACATAAATCCCGCGGAGAATCCATACAGGCCCGCCGATGCGCCCGGCGAAGCGATGCACGACTGGGGCGAACTCCGTCAATATGCCGGAATTCCCCGGGAAGGACCGCTGAGCGACGAACGGGCATCTGAACTCATCCACGGATACCGGGCGGCCACAAGCTATACCGACGCCCAGGTCGGCAGGATCCTGGATGAACTGGACCGCCTCGGGCTGACGGAAAACACTGTTGTCGTGCTGTGGGGTGACCACGGCTGGCAACTGGGCGAACACGGGCTGTGGTGCAAGCACTGTAATTTCAAGACATCCCTGAACGCGCCGCTCATAATAAGTGTTCCCGGCCTCGAAGGCGAAAAAGTATCAGAGTCTCTTGTCGAATTCGTGGATATATATCCCACCCTCTGTGAACTTTCAGGTCTCACGTCCCCCGAACATCTGGATGGCGACAGCCTTGTGCCTGTGATCAACGACACGGCGACCGTAATAAAAGACGCGACGTACAGTCGCTACATGTCAGGGGATTCGGTTAGAAGCGAAAACTACCTCTACACGGAATGGACCAACGACGAAGGCGGATTCGTATCACGAATGCTCTACGACCACGAAGCGGATCCCGGCGAAAACCGCAATATAGCGGAACTGCCCGAAAACAACGCCGTGGTCTCAAGGCTTTCGAAAATGCTGCACGAAAGGATAGAGGCATCGGCTGCCTGCTGAAATAAACCATGACGGAAAAGAAAAAAACAAAAAAAATCTTCGTTCACGAAAAGAATCCCGCGGCAAAAAAATTCTCCGTCGTCCCATCCCCGGATGTCCGAAAAACAATATCGAAGAAGATCCGGGAATATTCCACCTCCGCAAAACTGGTTCCTCCCCTGATGCTTGAAGAACTGCGCAGACACGCGAAAAAAATCGTCACTGATGAAAAGCTCCCATCTAAATACCTGGACTACGTCATCGTCATACTCAACAACGCCGTATGGCGCGATACCTTTGCCGCTATACCGTACGACCGCAGAATAATGCTGATACCCCAATGCCTGCGCAACAGCGAACTGTGCCGAGCGGAAAACGACGAGTTCGGACTGCTCTGTGAACAATGCGGCGCCTGTCCCATCGGCAAACTGCAGTCCGCCGCCGAAAGACTCGGATACATAGTTCTGGTATCAGAGGGGACCACCGTCGTTACGCGGCTGCTGGAAAGCGGGAAGGTGGACGCCGTTCTGGGCATAAGCTGCCTTTCTGTTCTTGAAAAGACATTTCCGCACATGTCCGCTGAAGCCATTCCGGGACAGGCGATGCCGCTTCTCCGAGACGGATGCAGAGACACCGAAGTCGACTTATCCGAACTTATGGAAATAGTCACAATCCATTCCCCGGCGGCAGGAGCCGCCAGAATCGACCCGGACCCTCTGCGCGAAAAAGTCGCAACCTGGTTTTCAGAAGACTACCTTTCGAAAATCTTTCCCGTATCCACAAAGACGGAACAGATCGCGTTCGACTGGATGCTTCAGGGCGGAAAACGCTGGCGCCCCCTTCTTACCGCATGCGTATACAAATGTTTTCATCCCGAAGACAGGCCTTTTCCCGACGCGCTTAAGAAAGTCGCAGTCGCAGTCGAATGCTTTCATAAAGCCTCACTGATACACGACGACATAGAGGACCAGGACAGTTTCAGATACGGCAAGGAGACGATGCACGAGGAATACGGCATACCGGTGGCCCTCAACGCAGGCGACCTCCTTCTGGGAGAAGGATATCGTTTCATTTCCAGCGCCGGGTTCAGCCCGGAACAGACCGCTGAAATGCTCGCGATTGCCACGGAAGGACACAGGGAACTCTGCCTGGGCCAGGGCGAGGAACTTCTCTTCCTTAAACAGGGAAGATCCCCTTCAAGTAAAGAAATACTTGATATCTTCAGGGGAAAAACCGCCCCGGCCTTCAACGTCGCACTGCGAATAGGACTCAGTGCCTGCGGCGCTCCTGAACCCGTGCACCGGACAATCAGTAAATACAGCAGATGTCTTGGCACCGCCTACCAGATAAAAGACGATATAGAAGATTTTCTCACAACCGGCGACGAGTGCCCCACAATTCATACACTCAAGTCTTCACTGCTCTTCGCGCTGGGGCTGGAACAGTCCGATGCGAAAACGGCCGAATCACTGAAAAACAGTCCCAACCCACGGGAGGTCCAGGACCTGCTCTACAGGCTTAAGACACCCGAAAGAGCCAGGCAGCTTCTGGAACACACCAGACATGAAGCCGTGAGATCTCTCAGCCCCCTTCAGAACGCGCACCTTAAAAGCCTGCTCCGCAGGATGGTATCCCGCGTGCTGGAAAGATAATCTCTGAGCCTCGGCAAAGAAATTGTCCCGGGTTCTCAGCCGATGCTGTCTGCCGTCTCATTAATTGGAATCGGGGTCAAACATCCTTTTTTGTTTAGCGTTTAAATTTTTCAATTTCTCGTATAATGTCTTCCCCCATGTGCGAAAATCACAGGTACAAATCAGATTCAAGGCTTTGATTATGGCCAGGCCTTTAAGGATAGAATATCCGGGGGCGTCCTATCGTCCAAAATCAGCGGCGCCGAAGGCGTCCGTCTGAATTGCCTTGTTCGAATCACTTCTCTCGCAAAGCCGCAAAGATCGCAAAGA
>CAZGYO010000122.1:0-7750 GCA_964530455.1 uncultured Victivallales bacterium | reverse complement strand
GGCCACGGAGAGTTTTGAAATTGGCTCTAAACTTTGTTTCCCGGATACGGGGTGATATTATAAGGGTTATCAAAATATGCGCCTGAACCTAAAACGGCATACCGCATCCAGCCGCATATCGGGTTTTAGCGGTCAGCTAAACCCCGTTTGCTCGGGGTCAATACTGGACAGTCTTCGAGTGTCTCAGCCCCGACCCCGACGCGGTTCACTGAATATGTACCGACAGGCTCTTAGGCCAGAAAGGGAAAAAACACAATGAAAAAGCCGAACGTATTATTTTTTATGATGGACCAGGTATCAGGCGAAGTGCTTCGTCCGGAATCACCCTGCCGGACACCGAATCTTGACAGGATAATTGAGCGCGGTGTCCGGGTCGAAAGGGCATACACGCCAAGCCCTATATGCACCCCGGCACGTGCCAGTATCATGACAGGTCTTCTCCCGCACCGCCACGGCGCCACCCAGGTACACCTGCCTCCTAAAAGCGATCCCGATATAGCAAAACTAAAGAGCTGGAAACGGCACTGGGCTCAACAGTTGAACGACGCTGGCTACCGCACGGGACACTGGGGAAAATGGCATGTTGACTACCATCACAACGTCAACCGTTACGGCTGGGAACAGTGGGATCCCGGCGAAACCATGCACTCCAAGCCCGTGAAACGGGTCTGGCAGATAATCCAGCCAAACCTCCCCCCCGGATACGGGAAAAAAGGATGTACAGGCCCCACTGACATTCCTCTCGAAGAACGCCCTCAGTGGCGCCATTTCAAACGCGCGGCAAAGTATCTTGATGAAGTCATACCGAGCGGAGACCCATGGTGCTGTATGATGAGTTTCGTTGGACCGCACAGTTCTAAGGATGCCCATATAGATCTTGTCAACGAGTATCTCGAGATGGACCTGCCACTGCCTGTGAGCAGAAATCACGACCTTAACGACCGTCCCGAAGCTTACCGCCTGGCGCAGTCAGCGTTCCGGGGCTTGACCGACGAGGATCACAGGAAATGGCGCGCATGCTATTATGCCGCCGTCGAGGAACACGACCGCATGTTCGGAATGCTGCTGGACAAGGTCGAGGAGTCTGGACAGCTCGATAACACCATTGTAATCTTTGTGACCGACCACGGGGACGCGCTGGGCGCGCACGGGATTTACACGAAGATACTTTTCAGCCATGAACCTGCATACAACGTCCCGATGGCTATATGCGGACCGGGAATAGCCAAAGGGAAAGTTACAAATGCCAGGGTCGGGAGTCTCGACCTTTGCCCGACGCTGCTTGAACTTACCGGTTGCGATCCCATAGAGAACATTGACGGACACAGCGCGGCCGCGCTTTTCGCGGACCCGGAAAAGCATGAGTCCGAATGGACTTTCGGTTTCGCGCAAAACTGGGGCACGCAGTTGCTTTTCAGTCAGAGGATTCTCTGGGATGACAACTGGAAACTGGTCTATAACGGCTTCGGGATATCCGAACTTTACAACCTGGAGAAAGACCCCGACGAGATGGTGAACCGCATAAATGACCCGGAATGCAGCGAGACACTCAAAAAACTGGCGATCAAGCTCTGGAGCTACATCAAAGAAAAAGAGGACACGGAATTCCTGGGGACACCGCCGTGCTTCCGTTTTTTCCCTTACGGGCCAAACATAGGCGAAGAGGAGAAAGCGGCCGATTGAAAGCCGCCCCCCGAAGAGATATAGTTATGTCTCGATACGGGAGGACGTTTGCCTCCCTGTAGCCACAGCGGATATTTTCAAACTTACCTTTTCACGGCCGGCCTCAATGAAAAGCAGGAAAAAGGAAAAAGTGCGCATAGATAAAAAAAGAAAACGGCGCCTGACCCCGCTCCGCGTTCTGGCGGCTTTGCTTGCCCTTGCGGCGCTCGCGCTGATCCTTTTGCAAATCCTTCTTCCTGTATGGGTGAAATACAGGCTAAACAGGACTCTACTGGAAAAATTCGCTCTCCGCGCGGACTGGGATCTGAAGACTGTATCGTTTCACTCGCTTGTTCTTGAAGACTTCACGCTATCGGCGCCAGGAACCGCAGACACCGGACCCGCGCTGTGTATCGGACGCCTGGAATGCGCTTTCCGGCCATTGGAACTGCTGAAAAAACGGCACATCAGGTCTGTGTCCGTCACGGGAATCCAGGCACGTGCCTCTGCCCGGGGAAAAAAGGCAAATATCTGCGGAATCGCACTGCCATGCGCCCAGCGCGCAAAGGGCAAAGCCAGCCAGGACGACGGAGGATCAGGAAGTCCCGGGCTGCCGGTCAGTATAGGGAATGTCTCCGTCAACGACTCCGAGTTCGACCTTTTAATCGAAATGGCGCCGGAAAAGCGTTTCAGCGCCAGGATCCCTTTCGAACTGAAAGGCAGGGGCATCGGCGGAGACTGCGAATTCCGCATATCCCTCCACCCGTTCGGCGAAGAAATTGTAATCGAAGGCCGCGCCGACCCCTCGATGAAAAACCTTTCGGCATCCCTGAAAGCCGCGGAATTCCACACTGGCCGCGCATCAAAAGAAATACTAAGCCTTTTCGGGCTTGCCATGGAAGACGCGGTCCTCGACATAAACGCGCAATACTCCGGAATAGAAAAACACTTCTTTTCCTGGAACCTGGAATCCGGGTCTGTCAGCCTGAAGAAAGGCGCTGCCGGTCTCCACGCGGAAAAGATCGGGGCAAACGGACGCATGACAATGGCACCCGGCACCGCTCCTTCTATAAGTGGAAAGATCCAAATCTCCGGGGCCGATGCGAAATTCGCGTTTAAAAACGGCAAGTCTCTCAAAGCGGCGGGAATCAACGCAGATATCCCCTTTGCATTCGGGAACGAAGACGAAACAGCCGCCGACCACCCCCAATCACAGATTGAAGTCCGCGACCTGAGTTTAGAGGGAATCCCGCTCGGCGGAATCAACGGAACCTGCGAATTTCGTGGGATGCGCATCGACTTCGAATTCATCCACACCGCTTTTGTTGAGAATCTGGACGCCGCTGTTTCCGGGCATCTCAGCCGGACATTTACAGGATTCGAATACGATGTGTCGGCTCGTTTCGGGACGGGCGACCAAAAGTTTTCCCTGGACCTCTCGAAGTTCGCCGGAAACAAAATAGATTTTCAGCTCGCCGGAAAAATTAATGGCCGGATTTCCACAAAAGGTAAACTCGGCACAACTCCTTCCGCGGAATTCGCATGCACCTTCAGCGACGGTTCGCTTTCCAACACCGAGGGCAACATAAAAATCGAAGGTATAAAGGCCGTGGTGAACTCGAAAAACATCCTGGCCCGGCGTTCTGATCCCGGACAGCAATTGTCTTTCGAGTCCTGGAGAATCGGAACACTCCTGCTTCAAAACGGAAAAGTCTTCTGGCAGCTTGAAGAACCCGAATCACTGCTCGTGGAAAGATTCGATTCCGAATGGTGCGAAGGTTCGGTCTCGGCGCATGCGCTACGCATTAAACCCGGCATGAAAACGCTGGACCTGATAGTCTACGCGGGACGCTTGAGACTCGACCGGGTTCTGGAAGAACTAAACCTGGCAAAAACAAGCGGGGACGGCACGATAAACGGCAGGATACCGCTGAGCTTTTCAGGGAGCGGAATATCCGTTAACGACGGATTTCTTTATTCCACGCCCGGCAACGGGGGCATCATAGGTTTCAAGGACAGCACCGGCATCGCGGGAGCCCTCAAAGGAAACAGCATTCAAATGGGCATCGCATACGAGGCGCTGAAAAAATTCCGCTACGAATGGGTAAAACTCAAACTCAATTCGCAGTTCGATTCGCTGAAGATCGAACTGCAGATGGACGGCAAACCTGCCCGAAAAATGCCTTTTGTCTATTCGGCGGAGACAGGGCTGCAACATGTCGATGGGGAAGGAAATACAAATTTTCAGGGAATACGTTTCGATATCAATTTCCTGCTTCCGCTGAACAAACTGCTGAAATACAAAAAGGGATACGACACGCTGACCGGAAGCTTGGAATGAAATAACGGGGCTAAACCTTAAACTTGGAAAACAGGAGGCCAGAAATGCCACTTGCAAAAATCACTACGTCCGTCGAATGCGACGATGAAAAAAAACAAGCGCTGTGCGCCTGCTTAAGCGGAGTATGCGCACAGGGAATCGGAAAACCTGAATCCTACATGGCCGTGATGATTGAGGACGGCGCCGTCGCTTCCTTCGGTGGAAAGACAGGGCCATTCGCATTTGTCGAGCTACGCAGCATAGGTGGCCTTGGCCGTGAGGTCAACAGTAAACTTTCCGAAACCATCTGCTCGTGCCTTGAACAACAACTCGACATCGACGCAGAGAGAATTTATCTGAACTTTATTGACGTTGCTGCCGAAAACTGGGGCTGGAACAGCTCGACTTTCGCTTGATATGACCGGCTTTCACGCGCTTTTTTTCGATTCAGGCTTGTATCCTCGCGCCGGTCGATTATCTTACTTGCTCTTTTGATCGAAACGGGCCCCAAAATCAAAGCTTGACACCCGTTTCAATATAAACAATACCAACAACAGAAAGGGATCATGAAAGCTCGAGCAAAACACAAACTGTGCAGGCGCGTCGGAAGCTGCATCTGGGGAAACCCTAAATGCCCCAGCGCGAAACGTCCGTATCCAGCGGGATCCTCACCGCGTGGACGCCAGAGGAAACTCTCAACCTACGGTGAACTTCTCGTCGAAAAACAGAAACTGAAAACCCATTACGCGGTTTCAGAAAAACAGCTTTTTCTCGCTTACCAAAGGGCAAAACAGGGCTCGGGTCTCGCTAACGAAAAGCTTATGCAAAACCTCGAACAGCGCCTGGACGCTATACTCTTCCGCAGCGGACTGGCACCTACAATCTTTGCGGCGAAACAGTTTGTGAACCACAGGCATGTGCTTGTTGACGGCAAGATAATCGACCGTTCTTCATATATAGTAAAGCCGGAACAGACTGTAAGCATTAGCCCCCACAGGTCCCCGGCAATCGCCAGCACCGCAAAAAACAGCAATGCGGTACCACCTTCATACCTGGAAGTCGATCTGGACACGTGCAAGGTGAAACTCCTCAGATCCCCGGTGCCTGACGAGATCCCGGTGGATGTCGAAGTCCGCCGCGTAATCGAGTTCTACGCCCGATAACCCGCTTGTTTCATCAAGCCAACGCGGTGCGGTTGCGAAGCTGTTCACCTAAAAGCCAGTTTCAAAACTCCGCGTGAACCGCGTTGGCAGCGCAGGCGCGGCAGACGGTGCGACGAAATGGAAGGCCGCGCCTGTCTGCGTGCGACGCACAGGCAGTGCAAGCGGACAGTTCTCTGCGCGAAAAGATAATGCAGGCCGCAATAGACGGCACCGTGTATACTGGCGCGGATATGATATATTTTCCGGGAGATGGACTCTCGAGCAGTTACAGAACTCCAGGCGGCATCCCTATGACCTCATACAGATACAACGTGGCAGGAAACAAACTGACATGCTCGGTTGTAGAGGGGGAAACCGTCCGACTCCAGGACGATGTTGCAGACACGATCAGCAAGATCACCAACGAGTCATGGCCGGAAACATACTGGAAACCCAGAGATATGTCTTCCTTTGAGTATATGTCGAAGATCGGGCCAAACCACGACGCGAACTCTTTCGGCCTGATAGGCGCGGACATGATAACACTGAACTCCATGCTGAGAATACCCGTCGACATGCACAATATTCCGGAACACGACATTTTCCGCCCCACATTCTGGGACCGCATGGGAGGAGACGACTTCAGGGCATGCGCAGAACTCGGCCCAATATATGGGTGATACCGAAGCTGCGGCCGTGTTGCGTTAATTAGTGCATATTCGAAAAGGTTTTGGATATTCCAAAACTTTCAGAATCTGCACGTAACTCATTGGGTACAATGAGTTTTTATTAATACATATAAGCTGTTAATAAACAGGCCATTAACCCTAAAATATCTTTTTTTCATGAAATAACGGGGCTAGCATGGGGCAAACTGGATAGGGAACGGGCAAGTTCCTGCCTGCATCGAATAATATTGCTTTTTTTTTTGCGCTAAGACTATGTTTTCCGGTTCGACAACTATATTACTCCGCATATTATCTTCCCAAAAAAAGGTCTTACGTTGAAGTAATATGGTTAACGCACACATTCAAAAATTCATGCGCTCCTTCAAGAACGAAGGGCTTACATTCGACGATGTCTCCCTTATCACCCTGTACTCGGATGTCCTTCCCTACAGCGCCAATCTCGGGACATCGCTGACCAGGAACATAAATCTCAACATCCCCTTTGTCAGCGCGGCTATGGACACCGTAACCGAAGCGGAGATGGCGATTTCAATGGCGCGCCTCGGGGGAATGGGGATAATCCACAAGAACCTTCCGGTAAATGAACAGGCGGCCCAGGTCGCCAGAGTGAAACACTACCTGAACGGGCTTATCAAGGATCCGGTGGTCTTTACCACGGAAACCACTATCGAGGCTATGCTGGAAGAGAAGGACAGGAAAAAATACTCGTTTTCCGGGTTTCCGATCGTCCACGGTGACGGCAGACTGGCCGGGATAGTCACCGCCCGCGACATAAAATACGTCACAGACTACTCCATTAAGATATCCGAGATTATGACTCCCGCCCCCCTGGCGGCGCCTGTGAAAACAAGTCTCCAGGAAGCCTTTTCCATCATGACCGAAAACAAGGTCGGAAAACTGCCTATCATCGATAAAAAAGGCATCCTCTGCGGGCTCTACAGTTTTCACGACGTCAGAAGCCTGACGGAAGACAGCCAACCCACCTACAACCGCGATAACGAGCACAGGTTGAGAGTCGGAGCTGCCATAGGTCCCTACGACGATGAACGCGCGGAACAGCTAGTCAAGGAGGGAGTGGACGTGCTTGTGATCGACACGGCCCACGGACATTCCAAAGGCGTTATTGAGACGCTCAAGGAACTCAAAAAGCTCTACGGCGACAAGATAGACGTCATCGCCGGCAACATCGCCACGGAAGAAGCCGCGCGGGATCTGCTCAAGGCCGGCGCGGACGGCGTAAAGGTGGGTATCGGGCCCGGATCAATATGCACTACAAGGGTCGTCGCCGGGGTCGGGGTCCCGCAGGTCACCGCCATATTCAGTGTCGCAAACGAGATCAAGGGTGAAATCCCCGTGATAGCCGATGGCGGCATAAAACAGTCCGGGGACGTCGCCAAGGCAATAGCGGCCGGCGCGGACTCCGTAATGATGGGCTCCACACTGGCCGGAACAGAGGAAAGCCCCGGAGAGAAAATCTGGCGGCACGGCAGAATGTATGTTGTCTATCGCGGAATGGGAAGCGTCGAAGCTATGAAGGAAGGCAAGGGCAGCCGCGAACGCTACGGCCAGGAAGAGGTGGATTCCGAGGACAAACTCGTCCCGCAGGGCGTAGAAGGATTTGTTCAGTACCGGGGCAGCGTGCGGGACGTCATACACCAGTTTTCCGGCGGGATACGATATTCGCTCGGATACGCCGGTTCAAAGACAATATCCGAATTCCAGTCCAAGGCCCGTCTCATAAAGATCACCGGCGCGGGCCTCAAAGAGGCGCATCCCCACGATGTGAACATCTCCAAGGATGCTCCAAACTATTACACCGACTGAGAATCACCTGCCTCCGATACTATTAGGTCTATGAGCAAGAGTGCAAATATTAAAACAGGGGAGCCAATTTCAAAACTCTCCGTGGCCGCGCGGCCTGCCATTTTGGATGCGAG
>CAZGYO010000121.1:0-7875 GCA_964530455.1 uncultured Victivallales bacterium | reverse complement strand
GTTCCGGGGTGTCGCGGCAGTAAACAGAAATCGAGAAAATCAAAGTCAGAAACAGCAGAACAACGCGAACCGCGCCCGCCACGACCAGCCTTCCGGTATAACCCCCGTTTAATTTCATTTTACGGTTCCCCGATTAAAAACTTAAACTTTGTTCGATATAATATCATAACATGGGGGGGGGAATTGCAAATCCAAAAAATAAAAAAACTTGAAAAATTGCTCAGAAAGACTGAAACTGAACTGGAAATTCCAAGCGTAAATCCGTGACATTAGCCCGAAAATTTTCACACGGTGGCGAGTTTCCGGCGCAGTGGGCGTCGGCCGCCTTGGGTGCGGGAATGAAATACTTTGTAGTGACTACTAAACACCATGAAGGCTTCTGTCTCTGGGACTCGGAATTTACCGACTATAAGGCCACGAACACTCCTTTCGGCAGAGATCTTCTCAAACCCATGGTGGACGCTTTCAGAAACGAGGGCATGAAAGTCGGTTTCTACCATGGGCTGATCGACTGGCATCATCCGGGTCGAAACCATCCCGAAAGAGATAAGATAAACGCGGAAACAAATCCCAATTGGGGCACACAGGCGACGTAGCTGAGTCCGCAAACCTGGAACTGCCGGTGAAAAAGCCTCCGGCAACAGTCCCGGTCATAGAAATATTTCTGAAACAGTCCGGTTGTTTCACGGCATAAAATTGTATTTTTAAGTTTCCGGTGTTGAATCCTGGGCAACATACCGTTATTTTCCTGTGTCCCGACAAGGAAAGGAGAACCGGGTGTCCACTCCAAGGAAATTAATGTGTGCCCTCACTTGTCTGTTCGTACTCGTATCCTGCGGTCCGGACAAGATAGACGAACGCAAACATCCGCTTTTCAGAAAGGCGAAAAATCTGCAGCGCAGAGGTGAATACATGGAAGCGGCGAGGACGTTCCGCGAATTCATAAGCATCCATCCGGAATCCGCCATTAGCAACTACGAACTGGCAACTCTCTATCACGACCACCTCGAAGATCCCCTGATGGCGATATACTACTACAGAACATACATCGACCTGAGCGCGCGCGGCGGGGACGTGGAACTGAGCAGGCAGTGGATGGAGAAACTTGAAAAGAAATATTACGCTAAACTAAAGGAGAAATACGGCGACGCGGGCGCGGATGGGAAACCCGAACTGAAACCCGACGTGGAAATAAACTACCGGAAACATATCGACCGCCTCGCGCGAGAGAACGCATATCTTAAACGCCGCATATCGAGTTCCATTGAGACGCGGACGGAAACGGCTGAACCCGCCACCGGAATCGATACGGGAGGAAGCTCCGCCGTTGAGAGCGCACGGGCAGACCCAGAACCTACACCGCGATTCGGCGCCGCGAAAACCTACCGCGTGAAAACCGGAGACACCCTCAGCCGCATTTCCAGGAAGGTTTACGGTTCGGCAAAATACTATAAACTTATATATAACGCCAACAGAGACGTGCTGAAATCCGAATCCGAGTTAAAGATCGGGCAGGAACTGAAAATCCCCGAACCGCCCGCCTCGGCCGATTGAGCTTACTCTGTTCATGAAATCTAAAGAATATGATAAAAGAGCCAGTTTCAAAACTCCGCGTGAACCGCGTTGGTAGCGCAACGCGCTACGGCTGGCAACTCTGTTTCAGCAT
This sequence comes from uncultured Victivallales bacterium, assembly GCA_964530455.1. GTDB lineage: Bacteria > Verrucomicrobiota > Lentisphaeria > Victivallales > CAZGYO01 > CAZGYO01. The sequence goes on along the minus strand of CAZGYO010000121.1, from coordinate 6,209 downwards.
TAATCCGGCTTTGATATTATGTACAGAAACTTTTTTAAACGTTTAACGGACATAGCACTGGCGCTTATTCTGCTGCCCATTCTTCTTCCGGGCCTGATCTTCATATCACTGATCGTGCTGCTGAGTTCCGGTCGCCCGGTGCTTTTCAGGCAACTGCGCGCAGGCAGAAACGGCAGACCCTTCAATATCCTCAAATTCCGTACCATGTCAACAGACCGCCAGGCGGAAAAAAATGCTTTCGAGCCGGGATGCGACAAAAGAGTAACCTGGGCAGGAAAAATTCTGCGCAAAACCAAGCTCGACGAGACACCGCAGATCTTCAACGTGTTGCTCGGGCATATGTCCGTCGTGGGTCCAAGGCCAGAGGTTGCCAGGTACGTCGAACTCTACCCCGAACGCTGGACACGGATTTTGAGCGTCAGGCCGGGCGTGACTGACCGCGCATCGATTCTTTTCAGAAACGAGGAGGAGGAACTCAGGTCTTCGAATGACCCGGAAAAACACTACAGGGAAGTCATACTCCCAAGAAAAATGGACATCTACGAGGACTACGTTTCCTCACTGTCTTTTCTAAAGGATGTAAAAATCGTTTTCGCGACTATATTTGCAGTGTTGAAACAGGCTCACTAAAAAAAACGTGAAACGCTGAGATTGCGCAAAACAGGAACATGGTCAGAAAAGCATATTCAGATATTCCCTTCTTCAAACCCGATATCGGTCCGGAAGAGATCGCAGAGGTGAACGAATGCCTGAAATCAGGCTGGCTCACCACAGGCAAAAGAACAAAACAGTTCGAATCCGATTTTGCCGAATTCGTCGGGCTGAAACATGCGGTGGCGCTGAACTCCTGCACCGCCGCTCTACACCTTGCCCTCGAATCACTGGGCCTCCGTGAAAACGAACTGGTACTGGTTCCGACAATGACCTTTGCGGCTACTGCCGAGGTGGTGAGATATTTCAACGCCATACCCGTACTGGTTGATGTGATGGAAGATGACCTGTGCATGGATATGAATAAAGCCGGGCAGATTCTCGAGGCCATATCGGAAGGCCGAAAACTCCCCGGGATACCCGAAGAACACGGTCCGGCCAGAGGAATCATTCCCGTGCATTACGGCGGACAGGTCGCCGATATTGAAAACTGCAGAAGACTCTGTGACAAATACGGACTCTTCATGGTGGAGGACTGCGCGCACTGCTGCCCCGCATATTACCGGGACTCGGACGGAATCTGGCGCATGGCCGGCAAAAGCGCGGATGTCGCATGTTATTCGTTCTACGCAAACAAAACTATCACAACAGGTGAAGGGGGAATGGCCGCTACCGACCGGCAGGACCTTGAAGACAGGATTCGAATAATGAGCCTGCACGGGATCAGCAAGGATGCCTGGAAGCGCTTTTCAAAAGAGGGAAGCTGGTACTACGAGATAAGCGCCCCCGGCTACAAATACAACATGTCGGACCTTGCAGCCGCCATCGGAATCCACCAGCTTCGCAAAGCGCAACATTTCCTCAAACAGAGAGCGGAAATCGCGGATATATACTCCGCCGAACTCTCCGGGATTGAAGGACTGGCGCTGCCCGTACAGAAAAAGGATAGAAAACATTCCTGGCACCTCTATGCGGTAAGAATCGATAAGAAGAAAAACCGCATCCAGAGAAATGAACTGATCGAAAAGCTGAAAGAAGAAGGCATCGGCAGCAGCGTACACTATATCCCGCTGCACATGCACCCCTATTATATCGACAACTACGGATACCGGAAAGAGGATTTTCCCGTTGCGGCCAAAGCTTATGAGGGACTGATTTCACTTCCCGTATATCCGGGGATGACTGAAGAACAGGCACTGAGGGTTACGGAAACCATCAAGAGGATTATTGACGAAAAATGAACACCGCCAAAAAAACCGGAAAAACGATTGCTCTGCTGAACGAGAGTCTAGAATACCTTGTCCGCCATTTTTTTCCGGCTAAGACCTTTATAGTGTTTGTGACGACAACTTTCACAATCATACTCTCAATGCTTCTTTCATTCTACCTGCGTTTCGAGTTTCGGTTTCCGGCGGAGGAAATATCTTCGCTTGAACGTGTCCTGCCCGTGGCTGTCGTTCTCAAGCTCTTTGTCTTTTCACTGTTCCGGATATATTCCGGCCTGTGGCGTTATGTAAGCATTCACGACCTCATAAAAATATTTTTCGCCAACCTGGCAGCCAGCATCGCTCTTTTCGTCCTGGTGAATACCTGGCACGAGACCTATTTCGAGGGTTTCTCACGTTCCGTCCTTGTACTTGATTTTCTTATATGTTTTCTGGGGGTCTCAGGCAAGCGGGTGCTTGCAAGGATAATCCGGGAGTCTGCTTCGAACAAGGAAGGGTCCGGCCTGAGAACTCTGCTCCTCGGCTCCTCCGCCGCGGCAAACAGCCTGATACATGCGATTTCCGCAACATCGGGCAGCAGAAAGATCGTCGGAATCCTCAGCGATGAATTGAAACCGGGAACGACCATAAGAGGCGTTCGGGCGCTGGGAGGCATCTCCGAGACCGGAAAAGCGGCCGCGGAAAAAAATGTCTCCGAGATCCTGCTGCTGCCGCCGTATTCCACACCCAAGGTGATACAGGACATCGTTGCCCGACTAGAGGAGGTTTCCTGTACCTGCGAACTCAGGATGATCCCGGTATACAGCGACATCGCGGACGGCAATATTGATTTTTCGGCCATTAAACGTGTCGAAATAGAAGACCTTCTCGGCAGAAAGCCGGTAAAACTCGATAACGAGCGGATCCGGGGATTCGTCAGGGACAAATCCGTGATGGTGACCGGGGCGGGCGGAAGCATAGGCTCGGAACTCTGCCGGCAGATCGCTTCATATAATCCATCGAAACTCGTCCTCTTCGAATTGTCGGAATTTAATTTATACGAAATTGAGCGCAAGCTCAAGGACTTGTTTCCCCACCTTGAAATGCTGCCCGCTATAGGTGACGTCAGATCTGAAAAAATTCTCATAGAGACAATGCAGAACGCCGCTACTGAGATAGTCTTTCACGCCGCGGCATACAAGCATGTCCCGCTCATGGAGGCGAATCCGGCCGCCTGCATTGAGACAAACGTTTTCGGGACATATTCTGTGCTCGAAGCCTGCAAAAAGGCGGGCGTTGGACGCATGGTCATGATCTCCACCGACAAGGCAGTGCGTCCGACCAGCATCATGGGAGCGTCCAAGAGGATCGCTGAACGCATTGTGCTTGAATCGCAACACGACGGGGTGGAAAGAGTAGTTGTAAGGTTCGGGAACGTGCTCGGAAGTAGCGGCAGCGTCATTCCGCTTTTCAAACAGCAGCTCGCGGAAGGCAAACCGCTGACCGTGACCTCAAGAGATGTCGTCAGGTACTTTATGTCTATACCCGAAGCCGTGGATCTGGTTCTGCAGGCCGGCGCGATAGGGCGTGACGGAGACATAATGCTTCTCGAGATGGGCGAACCCGTAAGGATATACGACATGGCCCGCCAGCTTATTGAACTGTCCGGACTCGTCCCCGAAAAGGACGTGGAGATAAAAATTATCGGACTGAGACCCGGCGAAAAGGAATACGAAGAACTTCTCACAAGTGGAGAGGAGGCCGAGAAGACTTCTCTTGACAGAATATTCGTGGCAAGGAAAGGCAAGGCAACGGCAGCTCCCGTCAATATTCACGCTCTTATGGAATCGGTTCGGAAAGATCCGCGTTCTATCAAAAGCATCCTATCCTCATTTATTCCCGAAAACAAGTTTGATTAGCCCGGCTGTTTCACGAAGCCAGTGTGATGCGGGAGCGGCCTCGCCCGCATTTTTCATGAAATTCATTGACCAGTTCCCCGACACAGACAGAAAGCAGGGCGGAAATAAGAAGAAAAAGGGCGAGATTGTCTTTTCTTTTCCTCAGAAAAAAAAAGAACGGCAAAGCTGGCGGGAAAGAATATTTCGGCAAAGCTTGGCATTATCGGGGAAAATTCCCGGAACATATTGACATACTGAGCTGCTCGAGTACGATTCTGGGGGAACCTCCTCCTGAAACCAGTTTCCTGTTCGCGTCGACAAGCATTGTGAGTATTCCTTTAATCTCCTCTTCGGAAAACTTCGCCGAATCCTGCAGGGATTTCCACGCACGGTAGGGGTGATAGCGAAAAAGCGGACTATCCTTCATCTCTTCCGCCATGTCCGGCGGCGGTGAGTCCGTAATATTTCTGAAACTCGGATAGGCACACGAAAGGGGAATATTAAGCTTTTCGGCATCCGTGCGGATTGCTACCATGTCCTCGAACCTGTGGACAAAACCAAGCAGCAGCGAGATTTCATTGGCGCCCGACTGCTGATCGACCAGCAGGGAGATGGCTTCGATCGCCTTTCTCGAATTGCGCATACCCAGCGCGTCGGAAAAAACCCAGTTCAGGGTTTCCGGAGTACGGCTGCAGATCTCCCTGCAGTCCTGTAGATTAATATGCTTTTCCGGAACCCCCACATAACTGAAAAGTTTGTCGAGTTCCATGTAGAGCCTGGAGGTGTCGGATCCCGCCGCCAGAATTATGTAGTCCAGGGCCTCCTCCTCTATTCTGAAACCGTTTTTATCCGCGTATTCGCGAGCCCTTTTCATGAGAAGATCCGTATACCCTTTTGAGCTTATATCGGCCTTTTCAAAGTACAAAACCGTCCCGTATTTCGAGGCCGCTTTGAAAAAACTGCTTCTCCTGTCGAGGCCGGGTCCATCGATTACCAGCACAAGGTCTTCCGGTATCCCCGCTGATATGAAATCGGACACCTCTTTAAACGCGTGCTTAAGCTTTTCCGCGGTTGAATTTTTCCCCGTAAGAAGCTGAAAATGGCTGAAATGCTTCAGCCATACCGTCTTTGAAGATCCCAGAAATGCGGGTGTCCCAATCGCAGCCAGAAGTTCCCGGGCAATTTCCATGGGGTTCCGGTCGTCCCGGTCGCCGTGTACGACTTCCAGGCATGGATCGTTCTCGGGGGGAGTGCCGCAAAGTTCGGAAAGCAGTTCGATGCTTTTGAGTTTTACCGAATACTCATCGTTTCCTGTGATGAGGACGAAGCTTTTCATCAGCGGAGCCCGGGTATGAATTTTTCATCGCCCTTCAATGAGTAGATAGCCGCGGTAAGGAGTTTTACCGCATTCTCGACATCGCGAATGTCGCAAATCTCCACAGGAGTATGCATATACCTTGAAGGAATGCTTATAAGCGCCGTCGCAACGCCGCTTCTGGTCATCTGAATCTGGGCCGTGTCCGTGCCCCCGCTGGAACGGAAACCCGCGGTTTCCTGGAACGGGATCTTCGCCTTTCTGGCTGTCTTGACGATGAACTCACCGAGCGGCACATTATTATCGGCGCTACGGGTTATCACCGGCCCCTTGCCCAGGGATACGTCCCCGGCCTGCTTGTTGTCGATGTCCGGAGTATCCGTGGCAAAGTCTACATCGATACCGAACCCGATATCAGGTCCGATCCCGAAAGCGCTGGTCGTCGCCCCTCTGAGCCCGAGTTCTTCCTGAACCGTCCCGACACCGTAGACCGCGACGGAAAGTTTTTTTCTGCTGAGTGCCCTCATCGTCTCAGCAACGACGAAAGCTCCTATCTTGTCGTCCATGCCCTTGGATCGGATTCTGTTTTTACCCAGATACTCAAAGTTGGAGCGAACCGCGACAGGGTCGCCGATTCTGACTGTTTTTCCGGCTTCCTTGCCGGACTCGCATCCGATATCTATCCAGAGATCCTTGAGCGCGAAAATCTTTTCCCGTTCCTTGCTTTCCTGAAGATGTATAGGTTTCTTGCCCACTACGCCCGGGACCCTGCCCCCGGTTGTAAGCACATCCACCTCCGTACCGGGCACGGTCACCTTGTCAACACCGCCCACATTCCTGAAATAAAGAAGACCTTCATCGGATATATGCACCACCTGGAAGCCAATCTCGTCATAGTGCCCCGCCATCATAACCTTGAAATCGGCCTCTGGATTCAGAACGGATATTGTGTTTCCTATTATATCGGTTTCGACAGAATCGGCGAAACCTTCCAGATACTTCCTGAAGACGGAGGCCGTTTCAGCCTCGAATCCGGACGGGCCTGATGAATTCATCAGCCTGCCAAGAAATTCCCTGCTGGATTTGCTCAACATTGTCAATTGCTTCCCTGTTGTGTTATATTAAAGATTGTACCGGCAC
>CAZGYO010000120.1:0-7920 GCA_964530455.1 uncultured Victivallales bacterium | reverse complement strand
CACGGCGAAATGGCGGGCACAGACAGTTGATGGTATGCACCAGCCATTTCGTCGCCCCGCCTGCTACGCCTGCGCCACCAACGCGGTTCACGCGGAGTTTTGAAACTGGCTCCTTACTATAATCATTTTTAACAGGCGCACAAGCGCCAACGCAACGAATATGAGCATGACAGGCTCGACTGTCCAGCGGTGCCTGGTCTCCATGAAGTTTATAGCGTGGACTCCCCATATCCCGAGTACGAGTAGCGCCGGGTAGAGCATCTCCGGGACCCAGAGCCTATTTTTATGACAGATATAGAGGCCGTAAAATGTAAATGCCAGGATGCATACGTACAAAATCTTGTAGAAAACAAGGTAGATCTTCGGGTACAGTATGCCTGTATGCGGATAAAACCACCAGAAATAAAAGGTTTTGCGTACAAGGCCGCGTATGAATGTGAATGGATGTTCCTTCGCAAACTTGAAGGCGTGTTTACGGAATATCGTCTCGACTGCAAGTTCATCGCCTTTGGCAGCTTCTATTTCTGCCTGCATTTCCGGGGGCTTGGTCTGCAGAACGAGAGAGCCGTCCGCACGCTGATGTCCTCCGGACGCGTTCGGGTTGTTTCCCACCCAGAACGCTTCCCACTTGTTAGACTGTGAGAATATGAGGGTGTCAAGGACAATGCGGTTGCGGATGGCCCACGGAGCATTCACGGCAATTATAAGGCTGAAAACCGCAAATGACTGCAGGCACCGTTTTCTCAATGCTATATCTCCCGCGGTTACTGTGAAAACAATAAGCCCGAGAACCAGAACGGGAAGTATGGTAGCGCGAGTAAGCACCGCCAGTCCCCCGACGACCCCGAGAAGCAGAGCATGGAGCCATTTACCGTTGGAATGAAGCATGCATAAAAGCAGCATGCTACCGTAGAACAAAGGCAGATACAGCGTCATCTGATGCAGATTGGCAACACTGTAATAAAGGATTCCCGGATGAAGTACAGCGAGAAGCCCGGCTAGCAGCGGGATATGGGGGTCGTCAAAAAACCTGCGCGCAATCCCCCATATCGTCAACCCGAAAGCCGTCATCAACAGAAACTGAACGGCCAGCATCAGCTTGTGGCTGACTCCGAATATCATGTATACGCCATAGGTCAGAAATGAGTATCCAGGTGACAGAAGCGCTTTGTACTCGCCATATTCACGGTAGTCGAAGACATAGCCTTTGCCCTCAAGCATGCTTAAAGCAAGAGTCTCGTATTCCCAGGTCTGCGGGTGGAACTTGTTCCCAATAAAATAGGCGGAGAATATTCTCAGAAATATAGCGACGGAGACAATTACGAGAATGTGGACTTTATAGTTACTGTTCCCGCGCGTCAGGCATTTGCTGCTTTCTTCCACGGCTAACCTTTCTGAAAAATCTGCTTTAGTATTGAAAATGCGGCCGAAGTGTTCAGGCGGAGCCGATTGATGGTCTTCATTCTCAGAGCATGCTTGAGTATCTTGGATGGCCTTAAATAAAACTTCCGATAGGCCTTCTGCTGCCATCTGAGCAGGTCATCGGCGGAAATATCCGGCAGCCGATGGACAGGAGGGGTGTGTATGCCGTATCGCCGGTAGTCGCTGTCCAGAATCAGACTTCGGGCCGCGAGTTCCTCGTACACGGCAGTCCTCGGATACGGTTTGAGGATGTGGAACTTCGCCACGTCCGGGTCCAACTTTATGGCAAAATCCATGGTCCGGCGGATTGTCTCTTCGGTTTCGCAGGGCAGGCCCAGGAGGGAAAATGCCCAGATTTCGAACTTCATCCGTTTCGCCAGCTCAAAAGTCTTCTCTATCTTGTCGAGTGTAATATTCTTCCGGGCGCGGTCCAGTATCTCCTGCGATCCCGACTCAACCCCGAAGGCAAGGCTGTATGTGCCCATCTCCTTCAAGGCTGAAAGAAGCTCGGAGTTGACGGAGTCGATCCTGACTCCATTAGGAAAAGAAAGGAATATTTTCAGTTTTCGCCTGAGCATCTCGTCTCGGATTTCAAAAACTCTTTTTTTGTTGGTGACGAAATTATCGTCCCAGATGTGGATTTCTTTTGCGCGGTATTTCTCGATGAGCAATTCAATTTCATCGACCACGTTTCCGGCGCTTCTGAAACGGAATTTCCTGCCATGCAGAAACGCTGCGCTGCAGAAAGTGCACTTGCCCGGACAGCCCCTGCTGGTTATCATTGGGTAGGCCGGCGTGAAAAGGGCGTCGGGGTAGCTATATTTGTGGTTCTTTATCAGGTGCCTTGCCGGGAACGGGATATCGTCGAGATCGCCGATGGCGCATCTGTCGGGGGTTTCCACGGCTGCCCCCTCGGCGTTCTTGTAGAGCAAACCATCTATGCCTTCAGGAGAATTTTCCTTTTCAATGCAGTCGAGCAATTCTACAATGGTATATTCACCCTCGCCTTTAACCACATAGTCAACTGACGGGTTCGCGATGCACTCATGATGCATCAATGTCGGATGTATGCCCCCAAGGACAATGGTGCATCCGGTCGATGACTTCAATAGATCGGCCAGTTCGAAAGCAAATTCTATCAAAGGAGTCGTGGCGGTGAGCCCCGCCACGTCCGGACGTAAGTCGAGGACAAGTTCTTTGAGGTCCGCCGCGGAAATATTGTCGGCGTGCATGTCCAGCATGGTGACTCTGTGCCCCGCATTTTCTATGGCGGCGGCAAGATAGGCGAGACCCATGTGGGGATGGTCCGGGCTCTCCATTCTTCCATAGACTTCAGGATCGAAAGGATTTATCAGCAGTATGTTCATTTCAATTAGCACAAGCAATAACGCCCGCGCCTACCTCCTCCGATAGTCGGCGCCAACCATCCATTTCTCGAGCAGGCAGTAAAAAATGATGAAGAAGTAGCGCGACCCCATTTCGCGAATCTTGAATTTCGCCGTGCCGGTTCTTCGGCTATGCCATGATATCGGGATAATCTCGTATCTGTATCCGCGGATAATGGATTTGAGCGGGAGTTCGACCGTCAGATTGAAGTGCGGCGACAGGAACGGGCGGCAGCCGTCGATCACTTCCCGGCGGTACGCCTTGAACGCGTTGGTTGTATCGTTCAGCCCGTGGTGAAAGAGCATGCGGATTATGAAGTTGCCCACGCGGTTGAGTACAAGCTTGTGTCTCGGGTAGTCGTGCACCTCGCCGCCCTTTATGAACCTCGAACCGAACACGCATTCGGCTCCCGACTCAATTCTTCTGAAATACTCTACCAGATCCTCCGGGGAATCACTGGCATCGGCCATATAGACAGCAACCGCGTCACCGGTATAGGCATCAAGCCCCGCTCGAACGGCCATGCCGAAACCGGGCTGCTTCTCGTTGCGTACCCAGCACACGCGCTTATCCTCGGAATGCAGCCTCTCCAGGATCTCCTCCGTGGAGTCCGAGCAGTGGTCGGCCACGGCCATGATTTCGAAATCGGCAAAGGCAGCGCCATCCAACACGGACAGCAGCTTGCGGACCGTATCCTCAATACAGCCTTGCTCGTTGTGCGCCGGTATGACTACAGAAAACCTCATGTTTTTTTGAACCGCTAAATCTCCTCTAACGAATTAGAATTTCTCTTAATATTATTAGCGCCGATTAGTGAGATTAGTGGCTAATATTCCCCACTAATTAGTGCATATTCGAAAAGGTTTTGGATATTCCAAAACTTTCAGAATCTGCACGAACACAGTCCGGCCCCCGTGCTCAGCCCCCGAAGAGCCTGCTTGCGGAAACCCTGAAAACCCCCTTTTTCTGCATCGACAGAACCTCCGGATCGCAGCATACCTGAACGAAAGGGATGTTCCCGAGTACCTGCGCTGTTTCAATGTGATGAGATTCGATGCGGTTGTCAGACAACTTCGATTCTACGAGTAGCCAGGGATAGTTGTCTCTTGCAATCAGAAAGTCAGTCTCTTTTTTCTGCTTGTCTCTGATATAGAAGAGGCAAAATTCCGCACCACCCATGTCGTTCCACAGGGAAATGGCTGTGTTGAGTTCGCACGCTATATAGTTTTCGAATCTGGCGCCTGGTTCGGAAACCTTGCTCCAATCGTATAGATAGTATTTGCCCGCCCGCAGCAGAGACCTTTTAATGTTTTTCGAGTATGGTCTTATTGAGAACGCCAGGTAGAAATCCTCAAGTTTCCTGAGATAGTTCTTCACGGTCGGCGGGGAGACCTGGATGTGCGATGCAAGTGATGATTCGGAAACGGGGCTTCCCACCATTTCCGGAAGTATGTTGTAAAGGTCGAAGATGTTTTCCCTGTCGACTATTTTTGTCAAGGCGGAAATGTCCTCCTTGATAATGCTTTCTATATAGTCAGCCTGCCATTTTTTGTGAAACCTTTTGTTATGGGAAAGGAAGGGTTCGGGGAAACCGCTGTATTCCAGGAGATTCTGGAGATTTGCATTTTTCCGCGGCTCGGAATCGAAAATGCCGGAAAGGAAATCCCGCGCCTCCGGGAATGGAGGATTCGAGTGTGTTTCAGCGCTCTGGTTAAGCTCGCTCAGCGTCAGGGGGAGAAGATGAAATGTGAAATATCGCCCGGCAAGACTGTCTCCGGCCCTTTTAACAATATTCAGTTTTGCCGAACCCGTCACAATGAAGCGATAGTGCTCGTGCGTCTGGTCGAAAATGAACTTCAAGACATTCTTCCACTTGGGATACTTGTGAATTTCGTCGAAGCACACCCACGGGACGCGTTCCCCGGACGGGAAAAAGTCTTCCGTGAAAAATAGCTCGTTTTTCTTGTAGCGTTCCTTGACGGAACGAGATTCCCAGAGATAATAGAGTTCGCTGGAATCCTCACGCGCCAGCTTGGACTTGGCCAGCGTGGTTTTACCCGACTGGCGCGGGCCGGCGACAAATCTCATCTGCCGCCCCCATTCCCGGGAAAAGGATATTTTGAACAAATGGCGTTCAATCATCGCGTGTCTCCATTAAAAACGATGCATTAAAATAGTCATAACAATATATGGCATGGTATAAAAAAGTCAAGCCCGTCGTCCGGCCCACAAATAAAAACTCTGTATTATCAGTGCAAATTAGTGAGATTAGCGGACAAAAATTTTCCTGCATTCACGACGAAATCGTGCCAGGGCAATACGGTAAGGTCGTGATGCCGGGCCATGCGGTCGCCGCCGTAAACCAGAAACGGTTTGTCTGCGGCTGCCCCTGCAAGTTCAGTCCATTTGCGCAGTCCGGCAAACCAGTCCTCGGCGATTGTCTGTCCCGACTTGATTTCAATCGGCGTCCAGCAGTTTGCGCCAACGGGTAGCAACAAATCGATTTCATTGCCGATATTGTCGCGCCAGAAACACATGTTCGCCGGCTCTCCTCTGTTCAGTTGCCGCTTGAGCATTTCCGCGACAATCAGATTCTCGAACAATGCACCGCGGAAGGGGCTTACCTCTACCTCATCCGCATTCCGGAAGCCCAATAGTCGGCAGGCAAGCCCGGTGTCGTAAAAATACAGTTTTGACGATTTTACAATGCGTTTGTTAAAGTTCCGGTGAAGCGGCGGTAATAGAAACACAACATAACTTGCCTGCAACACGGACATCCAGGCTTTTGCTGTCGGCTGTGAAACCCCGGCGTCAGCCGCCAGAGACGCATGGTTCAGTAGTTGTCCGGCGCGTCCGGCGCACAGTCGCAGAAAGCGCTGGAAGGCGTCGATATCCTGCACCTTAGTGATTTGCCGCACATCCCGTTCCAGATAGGTCTGAATATAGCCTGAATGCCATTGAAACGGAGCCAGGGGGCGATCAAACAAGGGCGGATAGAAACCTTTGAAAATGGTACGCCAGAGAGTTTCGGGGAGCCGTCCGACAAGCTCGGCAGCGGAAAACGGCGGCAGTTCAACCATGCCGACACGACCGGCAAGCGACTGGGTAATTCCTGCGTGCAGACCGAACTGTTGTGAGCCGGTAAGAATGAATCGTCCCTGTGTTCCGGGCTGATCCAACGGCTCCTGTAAATAGGAAAAAAGCTCGGGACAACGCTGAATCTCGTCCAGAATCGCCCCTTTTTCACACAGTGAGAGAAAGCCGCGGGGATCCGATTTCGCCTGTTCGCGCAAATCGGGATTTTCCAATGACAGATATGGCCTGTCCGGGAATATCGCCTTGGCCAATGTCGTCTTCCCGGACTGACGCGGCCCGGTAATAGCAATCGCCGGATAGCCCTGCTCGAGTCGGCGTACGGGTTCAGTGATCAATCGCGGTATCATGGATCAAACCCTTCTTTACAATTTTAAAATTTGATTTTGATAATGTAAACCAAGGCTCCGAAAAATCAAGCTAAGAAAATGCTGGCCACGAATAGCACTAATCTTCACGAATAGAAAAACGCTGTATCATTAGTACCGATTAGTGAGATTAGTGGGTAAAAATTCTCCTGCATTCACGACAAAATCGTGCCAGGGCAATACGGCAATATCGTGATGCCGGGCAGTTGCACCAGCGCTGAATTTTCATGGATTCAGGTTTCAATCTGTAATCTTTTTATTCCCGAGAAGTTCTGAAAACTTTTTGAAGGACATGAGTTCAATATTGTCCTTTGTTTTCATTTCAGGACCTTGAGGATAGACGATGATGCGTCTTGTCAGATTGCGTAGCGGATTGACGGCTCTGAGCCCTTTGCACCACTTTTCTGAAAAATTTTTACCGGACTTTACCTCAACGGCGACAAATTTATTCCCTTTCTGCAATAGAAAATCCACTTCTGTGTTACTGCTTCCTGCAGATGCCCAATAATAAAATTCATCACAAATGTTGTTGTAGTCCTTATATGCTCTTATAGTTTGAGCGACAAGACCTTCAAATAATGCCCCCTGTTCTTCCGGTGCTGGTGCGCCATGAGTTTTTTTCATCATTCTGACTAATCCGGGGTCACACCAGTAAAGTTTTGGCAGTTTTCGTTCTCTGACTCTTAATTTAGCTTCATAGGCAGGCACAGTGAAGGTCAAGAGTGTTTCGTGTAATATTTCCAGATAGCCTGTGACGGTAGTTCTGGCGACACCTGCTTCACGGGCGATATTGGTGACATTAATTGTCTGGGCATTATATAATGCGGCAACTGGCAGGAATCTTGCAAATCCGGGTAAATTCCGGACTAAAGCTTCGGCTTGAATTTCCTCTTTAAGATAAAGCTGAGCGTAATCTTTCAATGTTTCGAGCCTGCCATCAGAATCCCAGACAATGGGGAGTAAGCCCGTATTCATAATATCTTCGAGCTTATACAGCTTGCCCAGCTCGGTCGGTGTAAATGGATGCATATATCTGCGGGAAGCTCTGCCCGCCAGAAAATTAACCCCGGAACGTTTTAATTTTCGAGCACTTGAACCGCAAAGAATAAATTTTCTGTTTTCAGATTCAATAAATCTATGCACTTCGTTGAGTAAATTCGGAAGCCGCTGTATTTCGTCAACAATAATAATCTTGTCGACAGCTAATGCCCGAATCTCCATCGCAAACAATCCGGGATTTATAAGAAAACTCTGGAAGATTTCTTCATCTAAAAGATCGAATGTATAAGCATCCGGAAATGTCTTTTTCAGCCACGTAGTTTTACCAGTCCCTCTCGGGCCTAAAAGGAAAAAGCTTTTATCGGCAGGTTTCAGTAATCTGGATAAATCGTGCATTTTAAATACCTAATCGTCGTATTTCATAGTAAACTGACGACAATATATACCTTTTTGGCATTTTTTCAAGTAATCCACCCATCCCGCCCTGCGGCCTGGATTCATGCTTTACTCTCTCCGCTGTGGCCGGTAGCGTTCGTCAGCAGGGGCTGACTTCCACATTTAACTCCAGAACTTCAGAACTCCAGAACTTCAGAACTCCAGAACTCCAGAACTCCAGAACTCCAGAACTCCAGAACTCCAGAACTCCAGAACT